>CAZQUC010000009.1:0-16035 GCA_964596095.1 uncultured Enterobacteriaceae bacterium | reverse complement strand
CGGTGGAACCCGCCACTGCCGGCCTCAATGTCATTGCCAGTCCCTTGGGGGAATGGGCGCGCCAGGGGGTGCGCACGATGTCCCCGGAATACTCGTGGGTTGGCGCGTCTTCGCCGGTGACTTACTCGCTGACCATCGGGGAGCATTCCGAGCAACTCCGCCACGAGATCTATCTGTATTTTGTGCCCAACGGGGCGCTGCCGGCCACCGCCACCGCGCCGGATTGGTCGGAAACGGTCTGCGCGGTGGTCAATATCGACCGCCACGGGGATGGCACGACGCCGGGCGGATGGATGCGCTTTGCCTACAAGAACGACCCGGAGAACGGCAGCGCCAGCAACGGCCGTCCCGGGCACGAATATTGGGATGTCAATGACGGCTCCAACAGCGATGGCGGCCAGGTCGCCTTCGCGACCAGCACGACCATGACCGGCACGTGGTCGGTCACCATCGCCAACAACACCGAGGTGACCGTCACCACGCCGGATGGCCAGACGGCCTCCGGCGTGCTGCATCCGGACGCTGCCGCGTTGTTCGCGGGCGATCTCTACGTCTATTGCGGCGCGCATCCCGGCGGGATCGTGGGGAATGTCGGCCGCGCCATCATCTTCGACGCCTTTGCCATCACCGGCGGCGTGGCCAACCCATTGACGGTGGACCTGGCCGGCGAAATCTTTGATCCCGCGGTGCTGGAACGAGCCGCCGACGGCCCCGCCGGCATCGTGCAAGTGGTGCGGGGCGACACGCCGTTCTGGCTGAAATGGAGTCTGCCCGCGCCCGGGTTCCTGCTTTATCAAAGCACCACCTTGAAGGCCGGGGAATGGGAGGAACTTGCCCTGGACGACGCCTTCACCCGTGGTGGCACGGAGCGATGGAAACCGCTCTCCCTCAGCGGCGGTCTCCTCGATGCCGCCACCGGGTATTTCCAACTGGCGCGGCCGGAGTGAGGCCGCGATCCGGGCAAAAAGAAGGCGCGCTTTCGTAAAAACGCGCCACTGGGGTGGGAACGGCAAACTTCCGCCGCCGGGTGGAGGAAGCCTCCACCGCACGGAGAAAAAGCTTACTGGGCGTGATCCTCGATGTATTGGATCACGTTGCCGACGGTCAGGAGCTTCTCGGCTTCCTCATCCGGCACTTCGATGCCGAATTCTTCTTCAAAGGCCATCACGAGTTCCACGGTGTCGAGCGAGTCCGCCCCGAGGTCTTCAATGAATTTCGCTTCGGTCGTCACTTGGTCCGCGTTGACGCCGAGTTGCTCGACGATGATGTCGCGCACCTTTTGTTCGATGTTGGTTTCTTCAGCCATGATTGATGGAATGTGAGGACAGGAAGGGGAAAATTCGGCGGTTCTCTAACCGCGCCCCCCGTGAATGCAACAATAAAAAAACGCGCCCGTTCAGCCCTGCGCCGGAGGGGTTTGGGCGGCGTTTTCCTCGGGCGGAGCGGGGTCTTCGTCAAGATCGACCACCTCGCCGGAGAAGTTCGCCAGCACGCGGTCGAGGATGCGGTCGGCGCCGCCGAATTTGAGATCGTCGATGACGGCTTTCTTTTCTGCGCCGGCTTCGTCACGGTAGAAAATGGTGGCCAGCCCCTTGTGCTTCCACTTGCGCTTGTCCACCCGGAAGACGCCGGCGAAGGGCACGCGCGCGCCATTGGCGGCGGTGAAGCCGGTGGCGTCGGCCTGGAGCGTCTTGCCGCGGCCGAGCAGGAAGGTGATGAGCACGGCGAGGGCCGCGATCCCCATGCCGGCGGCGAATTGCCCCTGGGTGGCGATCTTGTCGGGCGGATAGGGGTCGGGGGCTTTGGGCCATTTTTTTTCCTCCGCGAGCGTGAGCCACGCCTCTTCCCCGCCGGGCTGGGCTTTCACTTTCTCGTATTCGGCATGAATGGCGGCCTTGGCGGGGTAGCCGACTTTGAAATCATAGGAAAACCAGCCCGCGAAAGCGGCCAGCATCAGGAACATCAGGCCCATGCGCCGGATATACCACGGCGTGGTGCGGCACAAAATGGGATCTTGGGCGTTGGTGCTCATAAAAAAGACGCACCCGACCCGCGCCGGCCCGCTTGTCAACCTTGGCCTCGCGTCGCGGGGCGTCTCGCCATCGGCGTCAGGGAAGGGCTCGCCGTGTTTTTGGGATCACCGCTCTTCGATCGGCACGAATTTCTGGCCGTAGGGACGGCCGTTGTATTCGCTGAGGGGGCGGAAGAGGCGGTTGTCGGACCATTGCTCGAGCACGTGCGCGGTCCAGCCGGCCATGCGGGAAATGGCGAAGATCGGCGTGAAGAGATCGGTCGGAATGCCGAGGCTGTAATAGACGGTCGCGGAGTAGAAATCGACGTTGGCGTTGAGGTTTTTCTGCTCGCGCATGATGGTGGCGATGCGCTCGCTCATCTGGATCCATTTCGGCTCGCCCAATTGCTGGGTGAGCTTGACCGCCATCGCCTGCAGGTGCGGCGCGCGGGGATCGAGCACCTTGTAAACGCGGTGGCCGATGCCCATGATCTTCTTTTTCTGCGCCAGTGCGTCGGCGACCCAGGCGTCCACTTTGTCGGGCGCGCCGATCTCCTCCAGCATGTGGATGACGCCCTCATTGGCCCCACCGTGCAGCGGCCCCTTGAGCGCGCCGATGGCGGCGCTGATCGCGGAGTGCATGTCGGAGAGCGTGGAGGCGACGACCCGCGCGGCGAAGGTGCTGGCATTGAACCCATGCTCGGCGTGCAGCACGTAGGCCACGTCGAGCGTGGCGGCGGCATCGGCGGAGGGTTCTTCACCGGTCAGGAGGTAGAGGAAATGAGCGGCCTCGCCCAGGTCCTTGCGCACGGGCGGGAGGGACAGCCCCTGGCGAGCGCGGTGGAAGTAGGCGGCGACGAGGCCGATCTGGGAGATCAGCCGCAACCCGTCCGCTTCCGCCGCGCTCATGCCGAGATCGTGCCGCGCCGTGTCGTAGGTGCCGAGCATGGAGACGGCGGTGCGCATGATGTCGATGGGCCGCGCGGTTTTGGGGGCTTGTTGCAGGTAATCGATCACCCCCTGCGGCAGATCGCGTTCCGCCCGCAGCGCGGTGGTCAACTGCCCCAGCTCGGCGCGATTCGGCAAGCGGTTGTGGTAGAGCAGATACACCACTTCCTCGAACGAAACCTTGCCGGCGAGTTCATTGATGTCGTAGCCGCAATAGAGCAGGATGCCTTCCTGCCCTCTCACGTCTCCGATGCGGGTTTCAGCGGCAACGATTCCTTCGAGTCCTTTGGCGACAACGGGCATGGCGTGGGGTGAGTGGTGGTTGGATTCCGGAGGGAAAAGCCTTGTTGTTAAAAAGGATCGCCGCCTTGTCCAGCATTTCCGCCCTTCTTCCGGGCGGGCGACGAGGCGGGAATGCGCCGAATCCGCATTGACCGGCCGCCGCGCCGCTTCCACCATTCCGGCCGTGAAACGCCGAACCCTGTATTCCGTCCATGCGGTGGCCGCACTGTCCGCCGCCCTTTTCCCAGCCCGGCCCGCCGCCGCCGACGGCGCCTTTTATGGCGATCCGCCCGACGAGCGGCATCCGTGGGCCATCCACGACGCCAACCGCCCGCAACCGCCGCGGGTGGAGCCGGGCGCCTTCAGCTCGCAGGAAACACCCGGCCGGCCGCCGTCGGACGCGGTCATCCTCTTCGATGGCACCGAGGCGTCGCTGCTGGCCAACTGGTCCGGGGACAAAACCCCCGCCGAGCCGACCAAGTGGGTCGTGCGCGACGGCGCGATGGAATGCGTGCCCGGTTCCGGCTACATCCGCACCAAGACGGAGTGGGGCGATTGCCAGTTGCACGTGGAATGGAGCGCGCCGACCAAGGTCGAAGGCCACAGCCAGGGCCGCGGCAACAGCGGCGTCTTCCTTCAAGGCGAAGTCGAGGTGCAGGTGCTGGACAATTACAACAACCCCACCTACGCCGACGGCTTCGCCGGCTCGGTCTATGGCATCAACCCGCCGCTGGTCAATCCGCTGCGCGCGCCCGGCGAATGGCAGACCTATGATATCGTTTTCCGCCGCCCGGTTTTCCAAGACGGCAAGGAAGTGGACCCCGGCTCGCTCACCGTCTTCGTCAACGGCGTGCTCGTGCAGGACCACACCGCGCTCGAAGGCGGCGGCGGCCATCGTGGACGCTCCAAGCCACGGCCGTTTCCGGAAGCCGGCCCGCTCAAATTGCAGGACCACGGCAATCCCGTCCGCTACCGCAACATCTGGTATCGCCCGCTGCCGCCGCGCGCCATCGAAGGCGGCGACGCCAGCACGCTGAGCGCCGAAGCCACCGCCGCCAAGCGCAAGGAAATCGCCGCTTCACTCCGTGAGAAAGCCGCAGCCAAAGAGGGCAAGGAAAAGCTGCTCGGCGTCCTGGAAGTCCTCACCTATGAGACCGAGGCCGCCGACCTCCGCCAAGCCGAGGAACTCGCCTCCTCCTGGCTCGGCGCGTTGCAAGCCGTGGCCGACGGTGAATTGGAAGGTCGCAAGGGCGACGTCCTCCAGGTCAACAATGCCGTGCAGTATCTCGTGAAATTCCAGCGCCTGCCCGACACCTTCGTGCTCAAGGCCCCGCTGGAGGCGCTCATCAAGGAGCGCGGCTGGGACAAGAAGAAGTAGCCGTCGCGACGGTTGCCGGGGCGGCATGCCACCGCTCTCCGGGATCAGGGAACGCCTGCCCTTTCCTGCGCGTCATGGCCGCCGCGGGTTATGATTACCCGAACGTTCACTGTTTCACTGATCGTTGAAACAGAGTAACAAACACATAACGAATCAGGATATTTCCGGTTTGGCATGGCCATGGAGTTGCTGATACCGAGGTCGCCATGCACAGCACTATCAGCCAACGCCTCCTGATCGCGAGTCTCGCCACCTTACCACTCACATCCGTCCACGCGGACCTCGAAGCGTGGCAGACGGAAGTCTCCGACACCGGCACGCTGCCCACGGTGACTTACTTTGTCACGCCGGAGACGCCCGCGCCCTCCGGCAAAGTCACCGTTCCCATCGACCTCGGGCCGCTGGCTCCCGGCGAGGTGACGTATGAATTCATCGTCAATGCCGGCACGACCGGGGCTTCCGGCGCGCTGCTCGGGCATCGCGCCTCGCAGGCGTTGAAGTTTCTCCAGGCGGGCAATCCGATCGCCAACTTCGGGTTCACCGAATTCGGCGTGATGGATTACAACTTCGGCGTGGCCGCGCCGTTGAACCAGGACGTGCATGTGGTCATCGCCACCGACGGCGGGGATTCGTTTCTTTACGTCAACGGCGAGCCGGCGGCGACGTTGGAAGGCTCCACGTTCTATCTGGAGGGGCTGGTAACCCTCGGCGGCGTGCGGGACAATGACGAGGTGCTGAGCGATCCGCTCGACGGGCACATCCTGGGTTTCGCGGTATATGAGTCCGTGCTGGGCGCCGAGGAAATCGGCCGGCATTACGCGGCGTGGGCGGAGGGGCAGGCTTCTTACTCGCTGGAAAACTGGCGGCAGGCCGTCTCCACCGGCGCGCCCGCGGCGGTGGCGACGCAGTTCGACGCGGTTTCCGGGTTGCGGCCGATGCTGGTCGATGTGGGCGCATTCGAGGAAGGAGAACCCCGCTCGTTCGAGTTCGTGGTCAATGCCGGCGGCGCGGATGCTTCCAATGTCCTGCTGGGCAAAGGTGGCACGGGCAATCAGGGCCTCAAGTTCGAGCAATGGAACAACACCGACAATCTGGGGCTGACGGTCTATGGCGTGGCCGACCATGATTTCGGCGTGGCCGCGCCTTATCATCAAGTGACGCATCTCGGGTATGCCTCCGACGGGGCCAATACCCGGGTGTATCTCGACGGCGAACTCATCCACACGCTCGCAGGCACGGCCCTGAACGCCACGGGCATTCAGTTGTTGGCCACCGGCGGCACGATCCGGTTTCCGGAAGATCCACCGGTGGTGGTCGATCCTCTCGATGGCAACGTGCTGCGCTTCGCCAGCTACGCCTCCGCCTTGAGCGACGCGGAAATCGCCGCCCACTACGAGGCTGTGACCGATGACGACGGCTCGGAAAGCTTCACCGCTTGGGCCGACGCGCTCGGGAGCGGGACCGCCGCCGCCGCCACCCACCTGGAGCCGGTTCCCGGGACCGCGCCCATCCTCGTCGATGTGGGGACGCTGACGGCGGCCCGGACGTTCGAGTTCATCGTCTTCGCCGGCGACGCCGGCAACAGCTCGGCCCTGTTGGGATCGCTCGTGGACGGCGCCGGGCAAGGGTTGAAATTCGAGCAGAATCCCAACACGCTGAGTGTCGGCTTCACCGAATTCGGCGTCGCCGATCACGTGGCGGCCATCGATACGCCGGTCAACGAGCTGACTCACCTCGTGTTCGTTTCCGAAGGGGAGGAAACCCGGATTTATCTCAATGGCGCGCTGGCCGACACGCTGGCCGTGCCGCTCGCGTTCTCGGGCGAACAGATGCTCGCCGCCGTGGGCTGGACCGTGTCCGTCCCCACCATTGCTTCCTACAGCGACCGGCTGGACGGCCATGTCCTGGGCTTCGCCAGCTACGGCGCGGAACTCACCGCGGCCGACTTCGCGAGCCGCTATCAGGCCCTGCTCGGCGCCACGCCCGTCACGCCGGAAACCCTCAACGTGGTCTCCGTCGATTACAACGGCGGCCAGACGCAATTCACCTGGGAATCCGCGGCCGGCGCCACGTATCTGATCCACCGCTCCACCGATCTCGCCACCTGGCAGGAACTCACGGCGGCACACCCCTCCGGCGGCGCCACCACCACCTACACGGACACGACACCGCCGGCCAACGCGCCCCAGCTTTTCTACAAAGCGACGCTGAAGGCGGAGTAACCGAAAACCACCGGATGCCATTGCCAGCGCGCGCCCCACGGGGACAATGGCTTGATGAAGCGCGCGCTCCGGTTGATCTGCGGCGGGATGGTGGCCGCCTCCACATGGCTGGCAGCCCAAGCGCCGGCCCCGCCGCCGTTGGAGCTTGATCACCCCGCGCGGCCGGGGTCGCCGTTGCCGGGAAGCACGCTGCTCCGCCTGACCACACCGACACAGCCGGGCCGGGTGCTGCGGCTGGAAGCCGCGGACAATCTCGCGGCATGGAGGGAAATCGGCGTCGCACACGATGCGCTGCTCGCTTATCCCGATCCCGATGTGACGTGGCCCGATCCCGCTTTCGGCCGGCGCTTCTACCGTGTGCAATCCCGCGCGCGCGTCGCCGACGACGACGGGAAAAACCAACTGGTGTTTCCCGACGACGCCTTCGCCACGCCCTTCGTATGGGACAACGTGCGCTGGGTGAAGTTCGCCATCCTCAAGAGCGATCCGCGCCGGGTTTATTACCAAGACACGAAAAAGTATCCCTTCCATCATGACTTCGCCACACGGCGGCTCGCTCCCTTTATCGGCATGGATCGCGCGGCTTTCGACGCCGTCTCGCTGCGCCGCGCGGGCCAGCAGGTGGTGCTGGGCTCGGTGCTGCTGCCGCCGCGCCCCAATTTCATCGAATACGGCGTGCAATTTGTCGGCCTCGATCCTTACACGCCGGAGGAAGTCGCGGAATGGTTCGCGGCGGTGAAGAACACCATCCATGCGGAAAACGGCGCGGGCGCGTGCTACATGCCGGTCTTCGAGCAGGCCGAGAGCGTGCGCCGGCAGGCGGCGGAATACGAGGCGCGCGGCATCACCGTCGCCACACTCGACCGCTGGCTGACCCTCAACCACGTGTATTCCCCCGGCTGGGCGCTGGGCGGGTTGAAATATTTCCCCGCGACGGAAATCGACGCCGCTTTCCGCGACGGACGCTTGCGCCCGCAGGACGTGCTGCTCACCGATGGCGTGCCCGCGGAAACGCCGCTCGTCGCGGGCCTCATCTCGCTCACGCCCTCGACGCCCAATTCCCACACCGCCATCCTCGCGCGGTCCTTCGGCATTCCCTTCGTCCACCTGCCGGACGCGGAGGAACGCGCGCGCGTGCAGGCCTTGGTTGGCCGGAAAATCGTCCTGCGCGCGACCGAGCAATTCGGCGGGACCACGGTCAAGGTGATCGATGTCGAAGGCGCGCTCGACGCGGAGTTGGAGGCGGAGTTGCTCGCGCTGAAAATCCCGGCGCCGCTCGACTACACACCGAAAGCCTCCTTCGGGAACATCAGCACGCCGGTGGCCGGGCTGACGCCGGCAGATATCCGCTACGTCGGCGGCAAGGCGGCGAACTTCGGTTTCCTACGCCGCGCGACGCCCGACCATTCGCCCGCCGAAGCCCTCGCCTTCACCTTCGACTTGTGGGATGCCTTCCTGGCCCAACCGCTGCCCGGTCCCGGCGCGCCCACCTTGCGCGAGGAAATCGCCGCCCGCCTCGCGCCGCATACGACATGGCCGCCACAGATCGACGCGCTGAAAACCACGCTGGCCGGCCTCCGCGATCTCCTCCGCCAGACCGCCGCCTTCACTCCCGCGCAGCAGCAGGCCATCCTCGACACGCTGGCCGGCTTCACGCCCACGCGCAAAATCCGCTTCCGCAGTTCCACCAATGTGGAAGACTCTGCCACCTTCACCGGCGCGGGACTCTACGACAGCTACAGCGGTTGCCTGCTCGACGATCTCGACGCGGACACCACCGGCCCGTGCCACTGCGACCCCGCGGAAGCCAACGAACGCGGCGTCTTCCGCGCCCTCCAGCGGGTCTATGCGAGCTTTTACAACGACAACGCCTACCTCGAACGCCTGCGGCTCGGCGTGAAAGAAAACGAAGTCGGCATGGGCGTGCTCGTGCATTATTCCTTCCCCGACGAAGAGGAACTCGCCAATGGCGTCGCCACGTTGAACTACCGGCGGTTTCTCAACACGACGAGCCTGGAAGGCCGCATGGTCTCGCAGGTCGGCGCCGAATCGGTGACCAACCCCGACGGCGCGGCACTCCCGGAAACGGTGACGTTTTTCACCTACGGTCCGTCCGCCGATCTGGAGCTGCGGCAAACTTCCTCGCGCCTGCCGCTCGGCGCCTTCGTGCTGAATTGGCGCAAAGACTACGACGATTTCCTCGCCCTCTTCGCCGCCGTCGGCGACGCCTACCAAGCGTATGATCCCACCCGCTCGTCGTTCGATCTCGACTTTGAATACAAGAAGGACGTCAACCTCGGGCTGGTGCTCAAGCAGGTGCGCGAACTGCCGACGGAGACCGCCGGGACTCCGGTCACCGCGGTCATCCTCAACGAACCCACCGAATGGGTCGTCTCCCAACGCGAGGCGGGCACGGTCTTTGGCAATCACCGGATGAAATCGGTGTGGAATTTCCACCTCGCCGCCAAAAAGCTCACGCCCGCCAACCTCGCCCAAGGCCTCTACACGCAGGGCACGCTCGACTACGTGGACCAAGACCGAATCGCCACGCTCGACGGCCCGCTTTCCGCCTGGCCGGATGCCCGCCCCAGCGCTGACGGCAAGACGCACGCGTGGACCATTGGCACGGGGTCCAGCCGCGCCACGTGGGCCTTCCTCACCGATCTTTCCCCCACCGTGATCCCGCCACAGCCGCCGGTCGTGACGCCCAACGATTTTTCCCTCACCGTCACCGCGACCTACACGACACCGCAGCCGGAAATCGATTACAACGGCGACTTCATCACCACGACCACCGATTACATCGTGCTGGAACCGCGCCGCCCGCTGCTGCCCGGCTCCACCCTGGTCCATCGCGAGATGAGCAACGACAAGGGCGTCACGGTTTCCACCCGATTCTATTGGCCCAACGAGCCGCCCCTCTCCGCCGGCTACACCGCGCCACTCGTGCATTTCGTGGAAACCGTCATCACCGGCGTGACCCGCGAGCCGCTCGTGGTCCGAGGCTACTACGCCCAAACCTACCGGCCCGGGCATCACAATTTCTCGGAAGAATTCATCTTCGAGCCGCGCCTCGACCCCGGCGTCTCCCCCGCCCTGCTCGAAGAACTCGCCACCGCCAACATCCGCTGCTTCCACGTCACCTGGGGCCACGCCACCACCCCCATCACCGTGCTCGGCCTCGACGGCACGCTGCGGAAGCTGTGACGTGGCCGTAACCCAAAAACGGTGCCTTTTGGAGTGCGGACGGCTTGCCTCCCGCTCTGTGGGGGTGAGGGGCTTGCCCCTCGAGGCGGGACACATCGGCCTCCCGAACTCCCAACAGCCCTTTCCTTTGCTTTACCCTCTCTTTCTCTCTGCCTCCGCCTCACCGGCAAGCCGGTGAGCCGAAAAGCGGAGGCAAGCCTCCGCACTCCAAATGCGGTATCCACCGACATTTGTCCAGAAAGCAGGGTTGCGCCCGGCGCGGCCGGATGTATGGCACGATGATCAAGACCATTACAAATTCGCCCATGCTTTCCCATGCCTACGCCGTGATTCTGGCCGGAGGGAGCGGCACCCGCTTCTGGCCGCTCAGCCGCAATGCCACTCCGAAACAATTGCTCAGTATCGTCGATGACGCCACGCTGCTGGAGCAGGCCGTTGCGCGTCTGGAGGGGCTGCTGCCCCGCGAGAACATCCTCATCCTCACCAACAAGGAACAAGAGGCCGCCGTGCGCGCCGTGCTCGCCAATCATCCGCCGGAGAACATTCTCGCCGAGCCGGAAAAGCGCGACACCGCCCCCGCCGTCGCGCTCGGCATCGGCTGGGTCGCCTCGCGCAATCCCGACGCCGTCATGGCCATCCTGCCCGCCGATCACCTGATCCGCGACGAGGAAGCCTTCCGCACCGTGCTGCGCGGGGCCTTTCACGCCGCGAAAAATACCAACGCGCTGGTCACCATCGGCATCCGCCCGTCCTGGGCGTGCCCGAGCTACGGCTACATCGAGCGCGGCCCCCGCTCCTCCGTGCTGGGCCTCGCCGACGGCCTCGCCGCCTTCGAGGTGGTGCGCTTCCGCGAAAAGCCCAATCCCGAACTCGCCGAGGAATTCCTCCGCCAGGGCAGCTTCGTGTGGAATGCCGGGATGTTCGTCTGGAGCGTGCCGGTCGTCTTCACCGAGCTCACGCGCTGCCAGCCCGTGTTCGCCGAATTCGTCAACGAACTGCGCACCACCAAGGACCTGCCCGGCACCGTGCGCGCCCAGTTCAACCGCCTGCCGAAAATCTCCATCGACTACGCCCTCATGGAAAAAGCCCGCCGCGTGCTCAACATCGAGGCCACCTTCGATTGGGACGACGTCGGCAGTTGGCTCAGCGTCGCCAAATACCTCACCGCCGATCCCGACGGCAACGCCAGCCGCGCCGCCGTCACGCAAATCCGCTCGCAGCGGAACATCATCTACTCCACCCAGCCCGACCACATCGCCCTGCTCGGCGTCAACGACCTCATCGTCGTGCAAACCAAGGACGCCCTGCTCATCGCCGACAAATCCGCCGCCGATGACATCAAGAAAATCGTGGACCGCGTGCCGGAAGGGTTGAAGTAATCGAAGTAATGCCCACTCGCATCACCACCGACGACGTGCGGATCGACGAGATCCGCTCCCTCGCCTCGCCTTCCGTGCTCATCGAGGAATGGCTGCCCGACGCGGCGCAGCAGACGCTCGTCACGGAGGCCCGGCGCGCGGCCGAGGCCATCATGACCGGACGCGACGACCGCCTGTTGGTGATCGCCGGCCCCTGCTCGATCCACGACCGCGAAGCCGCGCTCGACTACGCGCGCGCGCTCCAGGCCGAAGCCGCGCGCCATGCGGCGGACCTGCTGATTTTCATGCGCGTGTATTTCGAAAAACCGCGCACCACCGTCGGCTGGAAGGGGCTCATCAACGACCCGCATCTCGACGAGACGTTCGACATCAACAAAGGGCTGCGGCTCGCGCGCGAATTGTTATGGGAGATCGCCCGCCTCGGCGTGCCCGCGGGGACGGAATTCCTCGACACCATCATCCCGCAATACATCGCCGATCTCGTGGCCTGGGGCGCCATCGGCGCGCGCACGACCGAAAGCCAAATCCACCGCGAACTCGCCTCCGGCCTGTCCATGCCGGTGGGATTCAAGAACGGCACCACCGGCAGCATCAGCGTCGCCATCGACGCGCTGCGCGCCGCGCGGAACCCGCATCATTTTCTCTCCGTGACCAAGGACGGCGTTTCCGCCATCGTGAAAACGCACGGCAACGAGGCCTGCCACGTCATCCTGCGCGGCTCGACCGCGGGGCCGAATTATGACGCGACGCACGTGGCGGCGACGGTCGCGGCCCTGGAAAAAGCGGGCCTGCCGCCGTATCTGATGGTCGATTGCAGCCACGGCAACAGCCGCAAGGATCCCTGCCAACAACCCCTCGTCGCCGCCGATCTCGCCACCCAGATCGCCGACGGCTCGCGCGCCATCATGGGGGTGATGCTCGAAAGCCATCTCGTCGAGGGGCAACAAGCCTGCCAGCCCGGCCAGCCCCTCGTCTATGGGCAAAGCATCACCGACGCCTGCCTCGGCTGGGACGATACCGTGGCCGTCCTCGACCGCCTCGCCGCCGCCGTGCGCGCACGGCGCGCGCGTTGAGACGATGGCCCGCATCCGTGGGCGGCGTTGAGTGGGCCGGCATTCGATTCCATACCGATCGAGCCATTGAACCCGGCCACTACCGGCGAAAGCCAGCAAGGTTGATGGCTCCAGGGCAGAAACCCCGAAGGGGTTGCCCCATGCAAAGAAGACGAAGCCGGGTCAGGACACAGGAAGTGACAGGAACGCGCCGTGCGCATGGGCCAACCCCTCCGGGGTTGAGGCGGCTGGGACCGAGAAATCCGGGGGTCTGCGTTCGCCCCGACCCCCGGCTATGCACGGGCAACCACTCCGTGGTTGTCTCTGTTAGCCTTCATTTTCACCCTCCCGACTAACAACACGGTTTAAGCGGCCGGTTGGAGACAGAGGCCGAGGGCTGCCGAGTCAGCGTCCGGGGAGACCCAATGCACTATCCCTGCCGCCATTGACCCGCTTGCAGCAGATCGTCAGTAAGGCCGCGGGCCGCTATCCAACGACCTTCCGGTCCCGCTCGCGCGGTTACGCGCTCCGGCGGTGATACTGCTGGAGGAACACATCCGGGTTCAGTTTGAACTTGGCGCGGATGGTCTCGAGTTTGGCGGGTTCGATGGCGAACTGGATGCTCACATACACGCCTTCCGCCATGTTGTGCGGGGTGTAGGCAAATTTCTTGATGCCGAGATTGTCGATCTGCTCCAGGCGCGCGCCTTCGGCTTCGATCGCCTGGCTCAATTGGCCGACGATCTTGTCCACGCTGTCTTCCCTGCCCCTGGGATCAAGGACAATGATGGCTTCATATTTGTTCTGGCTCATGCGGTGGTCGGTGGGTCTGCTTTCGGGAGGGGCCGGGGGGCGGACGCGCGGGGCGCCGGGGCGGCCTCGGGTCGGTTGAAATGATTCATCGCCCGGAGCACTCCGTGGCGGGCCGCGTAGTGTAGGGATTCCACGGCGCGGTCAAGTCGTTTCTCCAACGCTTCTTTTTCCTCCGGGGCGAACCCGCCGAGCACGTGGCCGACCAGCCCTTCGCCCTTGGCGGCCGCGGAGGCTTCGGGCCGCAGGGCGGCGATGCCGAAGCGCAGCCGCGGAAACGCGTCGGTGCCGAGGCACGCGATGAGGGATTTCATGCCGTTGTGGCCGCCGGCGGAGCCTTTCTCCCGCAGGCGCAAGTGGCCGAAGGGCAGATCCTTGTCATCATAGACGATGAGGCAGCGGGCGGGCGGGATGCGGTAAAACGCGGCCACGGCGGCCGCGGATTCGCCGCTGAGATTCATATAGGTCATCGGCTTGAGGAGCCGGATATCGCCCGCGCGGGCCAGCTCGCCGCGCCATTTTTTTTCCGGGTTGAACGTCACGCCCCACCGGGCCGCGAGCCGGTCGAGGATCATGAATCCCACGTTGTGCCGTGTCTGCGCATAATCGCGCCCCGGATTGCCCAGGCCGATGAGGAGGCGCGGGGTGTCGTCGCCCCCGGATGGCGCGTTGGTTCCCGCCGCGCTCATAGTTTCGGCACGAAGAGGGGCAGGTCATAGGCCGGCGCGAGGTCGTCCACGGTCTGAAGTTTTTCCAGGTTCGGATACTTGGACAACGGCTCCAGGGCCAGCGTCATCCGCGAGCCGAGCGGACGGTCGATCATCGACGTGTAGCGCTTGTTCATCACGATGAGGTGCGCGATGCGGATGGTGGAGGGCGCATAATTGCCGCGGTGGACGCGGATCACGTCGTATTCGAAGAGGCCGAGGGCGCTGCGGTAGGTGATCTCGGCGAGAGTGCGTTTTTCCGGTTTGCGGCGGAGGACGACCTCCACTTCCAGCACGTCGTGGCTCGCGGCGGGCGCCGCCGGAGGGGCCGTGGATTCGGCGCGGCGGACGGCCGGGGGCGGCGGGGTGCGTCCTTCGTTCCGCGGCGGGAGCGTGGGATCGGCCGGGGGCGCCACTGGTCGCTCCGTCCGGCGGGAGGGCGCGGCCGGGGCGCGGGGCGCGGGCGGCTCGTCCTGCCGCTGGGCTTTGTCTCCCCGGCGGAACAAATCCCAGAAACCGCGCCGCTTGCCGCCATCATCCTCGCGATCACGGTCGCGCTCGCGCGGGCGGATCGCCGGCCGGCTGCCATTGCCTTTGGCATAGGGAATCAAATCCCGCGCCACCAATTGCGACCAGCGCGCGGCGTCGGTCGGGCCGTAATGAATGCCGTCGGTGCCGGGATACGGATCTTTGAAACGCGTCACGGCATAGCTGTCATAGACGGCGCCGTAACGGCTGACCACGCGTTGCAGGATGGTCCGCATCTCGGCCTGCAATTCCGGCGAAAATCGCTTCGGATGCGCGGAGGCCGGTGTGATCCAATACAATTTAGCCCCCTGCGACGCGCAGATATCCCCGATGCGGCCGAGCAGGCGCTCCAGTTCGGCGATGTTGCCCTCTTTCGGCCGCCGCTTGGAGGTCAGCACGCTATACATGTTGGTGCCACCCTGGATCACCACCACGTTCGGCTTCCACCGCGTCACCATGTCGTCCAGCTTGGGCACGCGCGCGATGTAATTGACGCGATATTCCCGCTTCGGCGTTTTTTCCCAATACCCGATATTGCACGAAGTGGCGCCGAATTCCGGCAGCCAGTCATACGCCGAGGCCCCGCCCGTCACCGACGTATAGACCTCCAGCCCCGAGGCCCGCATCGAGGCATCCAAGGTTTTGCCGAACGCCCCTTTGGAAAACGAATCCCCCAGGAACAGCACGCGCGACGCGCCTTCGGCCGCGGAAACCGCGCCCCACCATAACAACCCTGACAGCAAGGCGAGGCGAAGCCAGCCCGCGATCACTCTGGACGGAGACATGAAGTGCAACATGACGGATGGAAAAAACGTAACCACAACAGTCTGGAGAACACACAATCCTCAGTCCTCCGGACAGTCAATGGAATCTGAACTATGGATCTTATTGTAATTTAGTAAAATTACAATATCAAAATTTTGAGGCGCGTTGGTAGTTTAATTTGATTCAGTATGAAGATTTCATAATTCGGAAAATTGAACAGCGCAACCACAAATCGACGGCAAGCGACTCGTTTTCGCACATTTTCTCAATTTTGAAAGCCCACCGTGTGGATTTTCACTCGCGGAATGCTTTGGCCATCGTGTGGCAAGGGACCTGGCGCAGAGATCCAACCCGGCGGCTTGGTTGGCGGAGGGTCGGCCGGGAGGTCGGCCGGGAAGCACCGCCGATGGCGAAGCCATCGCAACCGCAGCAGCCGGGGGTTGAGCGCCAGCGACACCCCCGGTCCCACCCACCACACATCTTCGATCCTGGAGGGATCGCAGCGAGCGACCCAACTCAGCGCGGAGTCTCCCCCCTCAGACCGCTCTGCTGCGATCCTTTCAGGATCGACCCCTCGGGGACCAGGCAACCGGGGGTGTCGCTGGCGCTCAACCCCCGGCTGCTGTGGCTGGCATGGCTTCGCCATGGTATGTGTTGAGCCTCGTCGGGGGCGGATGGGTAGGATGGCCATCCTGGCCGCCATGGCAGGCGTCTCGTCTTCCACTCCGAGCTTCTCGTCCGTGTTT
>CAZQUC010000008.1:0-27201 GCA_964596095.1 uncultured Enterobacteriaceae bacterium | reverse complement strand
TGCGCGCACCTCAGACTCTCATAACACATGGCTCAATTTTTGGGGAGCAGGCCATAGGCAGCCGCCCACACATCGTAAGAATATGACTCTCTCAGTAGGTCATCGAAGTGCCGATACCAATCGGCGATCTCGCTAGGAGAAAGACGCTCCAACTCCGAAGACAGTAATTCGCATTTCCTGTCCATTATTTCGTCCGATTTGCAGTGCACTCTCTCAACGATGTTCCAAAAGTCGTCGCGATTCATTGTAGATATAGTGATTGCCCAACAATGCAAATGGTAAACAATTTTGCATGGTTGTCACGCGCTTTATCGCAGACACAATTGTCGGAATAGTGTGGGTCTGGAAGAGGAGCGGTGCTGAAGTTGACGCCTTTTGTTTCGATATGCGACAATAATGTGGCATATGCTGATCCATGGTGTAATACTTGGACTGTTGAATATGAGCGTGGGCGAAGGGGCCAAGACGGCTGACCTCTGGTGCTACTCATCGTGGAGAGTAAGAGGTCGTCTTCCCGCGCCTCCAAAGTGGTGTCGCGCCTTCGGCTTGCCTCCGCACTTCAACGATTTCTCGCGCTTTGAAAGGCGGCGAGGGGCAGGGAACCCGGAATCTTGCCAAAAACTCCGCGCCGGCTCAGGGAGTGAGTTTCAATGGGGTGCGGCCTCGCCGCTGCGGGCAAGAAAGTAATCCACGCTGTCGGCGAGGGCCTGCCAACTGGCGTCGATGATATTGTAGGACACGCCGACGGTGCCCCAGGTGGTATCGCCGTCGGTGGATTCGATGAGCACGCGGGTCTTCGCGGCGGTGCCGGTGCGGCTGTCGATGATGCGGACCTTATAGTCGGTCAGTTTCATGTCGGCCAATTGCGGATAGGCGACACCCAGCGCCTGGCGGAGCGCGCCGTCCAGCGCGTTGACCGGGCCGTCGCCTTCGGAAACGGTGTGGCGGATGTCGTCGCCGACTTTGAGTTTTACGGTGGCGAGGCAGCTTTCGTAATTCCGGAATCCGTCGCGGCGGTAGGAGCAATGGTATTCGATCAATTGCCAGGCCGGTTGATAACATCCGGTTTCCTTACGAATGAGGAGGTCGAACGAGGCGTCGGCGGCCTCGAACTCGAAGCCTTCGTTTTCCAGTGTTTTGACGCGTTCGAGGATGTTGCGGATGCCGGGATCGCCTTTGACGAAGGTGTGGCCGAGCGCTTCGGCCTTCATCTGGATGTTACTGCCGCCGGCGACTTCGGAGACGACGATGAGCTGTTTGTTCCCGACGCTTTCCGGCTCGATGTGCTCGTAGCTGCGCGCGAGCTTCTGCACGGCATTGACATGGCCGCCGCCTTTGTGCGCGAAGGCGGTGATGCCGACGAAGGGCGCGCGCGGGTCGGGCGCGTTGTTGGCCATTTCGTCGATGAAATGCGAGAGCGCGCTGAGGCGGGCGAGATCCTCCACCACGGGCAGGCCCATCTTGAGCTGGAGATTGGGCACGATGGTGGTGAGGTTGGCGTTGCCGGTGCGCTCGCCGTAGCCGTTCATCGTGCCCTGCACCTGCGTCGCCCCGCCGCGCACGGCCGCCAGCGCGTTGGCGACGCCAAGGCCGCAATCGTCGTGCGGATGGATGCCGACGGGGACGCCGAATTTCTCCAGCACGAGGCGGGTGAGGGTCTCGATCTCGGGCGGAAGGGTGCCGCCGTTGGTGTCGCAGAGCACGAGGAGATCCGCCCCGCCCTCGCACGCGGCCTGCAAGGTTTGCAGCGCGTAATCCGGATTGTGCTTGTAGCCGTCGAAAAAGTGCTCGGCGTCGTAGATATACTCGCGGCCGTGCTTTTTGAAAAACGCCGCGGAGTCACGGATGAGGCGCAGGTTTTCCTCAAGTGTGGTGCGCAGGACTTCGGTGACGTGGAGATCCCAGCTTTTGCCGAAGACCGTGACCACCGGCGCCTTAGTGTCGAGCAGGGCGCGCAATTGCGGGTCGTCCTCGGCCTGGGTGTGGGTCGCCAGCGAGCGGCCGAAGGCGGCGATCCTGGCGTGCTTCCACTTCTTTTCGGCGGCGAGGCGGTAAAACTCGACATCCTTTTCGTTGGAGAACGGATAGCCGCCCTCGATGTAGTCCATCCCGAACTCGTCGAGCCGCTCCGCGATGCGCAGTTTGTCGAGCGAACTGAAGGTCACGCCCAGCCCCTGCGTGCCGTCGCGCAAGGTGGTATCATACAAAGTGACGGTCTTGCTCATGGGGATTGGCGGGGTGCGGGGTCAGGGCAGAGGCGGAGTCAGCCGCAGGCGCGGGGTCAGCACTTCCGGCCCGTCCGCGCTGACAAGGACGGTGTGCTCGAAGTGCGCGCTGGGCTTGCCGTCGAGAGTGACGGCGGTCCAATTGTCGGCGAGCGTGCGGGTTTTGCTGCGGCCGAGATTGATCATCGGCTCGATGGCGAGCACCATGCCGGCCTTGAGTTTGACGCGAATGCCGGGATCGGCCCAGTTGGGCACCTGCGGCTCCTCGTGGAGGCGCCGGCCCAGTCCATGGCCGACGAATTGCCGCACCACGGTGTAGCCG
Source organism: uncultured Enterobacteriaceae bacterium (assembly GCA_964596095.1). Taxonomy (GTDB): domain Bacteria; phylum Verrucomicrobiota; class Verrucomicrobiia; order Verrucomicrobiales; family V1-33; genus CAJBME01. The sequence continues at coordinate 24,654 of CAZQUC010000008.1, read as the reverse complement.
TGGCGGGTGACGGATTTCTCCACCGCGCCGCAAAGATCGCGCAGGCTGCCATTGGGCCGCGCGAGGGCGATGGCGGCGTCGAGCGAGTCTTCGGTGGCTTGCAGCAGCTTCCACGTTTCGGCGGAGATTTCCCCGACGGGCACGGTCAGGGCGTTGTCCCCCACCCAGCCGTTCTTGAAAATGCCGACGTCGATCTTCACGATGTCGCCTTCGTGGATGATCCGCGATTCCCGGCCGATGCCATGCACGACCTCGTCATTGAGCGAAATGCAGATGTGGCCGGGAAACCCGCGGTAGCCGAGAAAGGCGCTGGTGGCGCCGCGCTCGGCGATGAGTTGCGCGGCGAAGCGGTCCACGGCGGCGGTGGATTGGCCGGGCTTCACCGACGCGGCCGTCAGTTGCAGGATTTCCGCCGCCAATCGCCCGGCCTCGCGGAGGCCGTCGATTTCTTTGCCTTTGCGTAAATGGATCACGATGCTGAGTCGGGCGGCTGCACGCGCCAACCATCGGACCCGCGCAACGATTTCAAAGATTAATTCACGCCGCTGACGAGATAGACGGCGGCGACAATAATGATGACGGCGCAGACCACGAGCAGCCACGTCACGTTGGCTCCGGCCAACAGGCCTTCACCGCCGGGCCGCTCGAAGCGGCCGCGCAGGCGGCCCTTGCGCAGGAAGCCGTCGTAATGCTTTTGCAGCAGGTGCGTTTCGACCTGGCGCATGAGGTCGAGCAGCACGCCGACAAGGATCAGCAGGCTGGTGCCGCCGAAAAATTGGGCCACCATCGGGCTCACGCCGGCCCAGTGCGCGATGAGGGTCGGGAGCACAGTGATGATGACGAGGAAGATGGCGCCGGCGAAGGTGAGGCGGCTCATCGTGAAGTCGAGGAATTCGGCGGTGGGCTTGCCAGGACGGATGCCGGGGATGTAGCCGCCGTTCTTTTTCAGATCCTCGGAAATCTGCGTGGGCTGGAACATGGTGGCGACCCAGAAGTAGCAGAAGAGGAAGATGAGCACGGCCTCGATGAAGTAATACCAGAAGCCGCCGGCCTGGAGCGCGTTGTGCAGCTTGGCTCCCCAATCGGAACGCGTGGAGAGGTGCTGGAAGAGCCACATCGGGAACATGATGATGGCTTGCGCGAAAATGATCGGCATGACACCGGCGTAATTGACCTTGAGCGGCAGGAAGGTGGACTGGCCGCCGACGACCTTGCGGCCCATCTGACGCTTGGCGTATTGGATGCTCACCCGCCGCGCGGCCTGGGTGATGGCCACCACGCCGGCGATGACGGAGATCAGGAGCAGCACCAGCAGCACCAGCCCCATCGCTTTGAGCGCATTGTCATTGGCGGCGTTGCCCGTGCCCATGTCGCCGGTGATGTAGGTTTTCCACACCTGGATCAGCGCGCCCGGCAGGCTGGTGAGAATGTTGGCCGAAATGATGAGCGACACGCCGTTGCCGATGCCGCGCTCGGTGATCTGGTCGCCGAACCACATCAGCAGCATGGCTCCCGCGGTCAGCGTGAGCACCGCCAGCGGGTGGAACCACCACTCGGGGTGCGGCACCAACTGGTTGCCGGTGCTGCGGAGAAATTCATCCAGTTGCGGCAGCAGCACGTTGTGCTGCGGATTGAGAATGCCGCTGACCATCAGCCAGCCTTGCACGAGGCAGAGCGCGATCGTGGCGTAGCGCGTGTATTGGGTGATGCGCTGACGGCCGCCTTCCTCTTTGGACAATTTATTCAGCCGCGGCACGACCGCCGTCATGAGCTGCATCATGATGGACGCGCTGATGTAGGGCATGATGCCAAGCGCGAAAATCGCGCATTTGGCGATGCCGCCGCCGGAAAAGACATTGAGCAATTGGGCGAATGCGGCTCCGCCACCGCCGGCGTTCAGCTTCATGTGCTCCACCCATTTGTGAACCACAATGGGATCGACGCCGGGCAAGGTGATGTGGGAGCCGATCTGCACCACCACCAGCATCAAAAGGGTAAAGATGATCCGCTTGCGAAGCTCGGGGATCTTGAAGGTGTTGGCGAAAGCCGAGATCATGTGGCGCTAGGTCGCGGTCGGGGAAATTGCCGGAGACGGCGGGGTCAACTCAAACTCAGGAAGGTTCGGGCAGCGTGACGGAACCGCCCGCCTGCTCGATCTTCGTGCGGGCGGAGGCGCTGATGGCGTCCACGCTCACTTTGAGGGCTTTGGTCAGCTCTCCTTGACCGAGAATCTTGATGCCATCGCTCTTGCTTTTCAGCAAACCGGTCTCGCGCAGGGTGGTCTCGTTGACCTCCGCGCCCGCCTCGAATTTCTCTTCGAGCGCGGCCAGATTGATGACGGCGTAGCGGGTGGCGAAGGCGACGTTGCTGAAGCCTTTGCGGGGGATGCGGCGGTAGAGCGGCATCTGGCCCCCTTCAAAACCGAGGCGGATGGCGGCACCGGCGCGGGCTTTCTGCCCCTTGTGGCCGCGACCGGAAGTCTTGCCATGGCCGGAGCTTTCCCCGCAACCGAGGCGCTTGCGGCGATGTTTGGCCCCGGGACGGGGGGCGATGGTATGAAGTCTCATCGGATAAAGAATGCGTTAAAAAGTCAGGGGAGAGAACCCGTCGGCGGGGAGCCGGCGCTTACGAAGCCTTTTGTTCGGCGATGCGCAGGCCGCGGGCGCGGAAAATGGTGTCGCGCTGGCGGAGTTTGACCAGCGCCTCGAGGGTGGCCTTGACCACGTTGGCGTGGTTCTTGGAGCCGAGGCTCTTGGCGAGCACGTCCTTGACGCCCGCGGCTTCGAGCACGGCGCGCACGCCACCGCCGGCGATGATGCCCGTTCCGGGGCTGGCGGGCTTGAGCAATACCTTGCCGCCGCCATACTCGCCGTAGGTTTCGTGCGGGATGGTGTGCTCGCGGATGGCCACGGTCTGCAATTCTTTCTTCGCCGCCTCGGTGGCCTTCTTGATCGCATCGGAGACCTCGTTGGCCTTGCCGAAGCCGTAGCCGACCCGGCCTTCGCGGTCACCGCTCACTACGAGCGCGCTGAAGCTGAAACGGCGGCCGCCTTTCACTACCTTGGCGCATCGATTGATGAAAACGACCTTGTCCGTGAACTGCGGCCCATCGGATTCCTCCGCCGGACTGTTGTCGAACCTTCTGGAACCACCTCGGAAATTGCTCATGATAAAAAAGTGTCGGTTAGAATTTCAGTCCGGCTTCGCGGGCGGCTTCGGCGAGCGCCTTCACCTTGCCGTGATACGTGAACCCGCCGCGGTCGAAGACCACGCTCTCGATGGCTTTGCCTTTGGCGCGCTCGGCGATCAAGGCACCGATCTTGCCGGCGTTGGCGACGTTCGCGCCCTTCAACCCGCTGTCTTTTTCGCGGGTGGAGGCGGCGGCGATGGTCACGCCCTGCGTGTCGTCGATCACCTGGGCATAGACGTGCTGGCCGGAGAAATGCACGGCCAGACGGGGCCGCTCGGGCGTGCCGTTGAGTTTCTTGCGGATGCGTTTGTGAACGGTCCGATGGGCTGCTTTGCGATTGTAAACTGGCATGGTCGTCTCCTGTGATGTTACTGCACGCTCTTGCCGGCCTTGCGGCGGACTTGCTCACCCGCGTAGCGGATGCCTTTGCCTTTGTAGGGTTCCGGCGGGTAATAGGCCCGCACGTCGGCGGCGAACTGGCCGACCAAATGGCGGTCGATCCCTTCCACCTTGATCTTGGTGTTGTCGGAAACCGTCACCTTGATCCCTTCGGGAATGGGGTGCAGGACGGGGTGGCTCTTGCCGACGCTGAGGTCGAGGGCGCTGCCCTTGACCGCGGCGCGGAAGCCGGTGCCCTGGATTTCCAGATCCTTGACGAACCCTTCGCTGACGCCGCGCACCATGTTGTTGATGAGCGCGCGGCTGGTGCCGTGCAGAGCCCTGGATTTGCGGTCTTCACTGCCGCGGGCGAGCGTGAGGTTGGCGTCCTGCTGGGTGAGGGAGATCCCGGCGGGCAGCTTCCATTCGAGTTTGCCCTTAGGTCCTTCCACGGTCACACGACCGGAGTCATCCGCATTCACGGTGACTTTGGACGGCAGAGCGATGGTCTTATTACCGACTCGTGACATTGTTGTTTGCTAGTAGTTTGAAAAAATTGGCGGGGTGGCATTCAAGCCGGAAAACCTCCCCTGTCCAGCGCGGGAAAAGGAAATCACCAGACTTCGGCGAGATATTCGCCGCCGACTTTCTCCTTGCGGGCCTTGCGGCCGGTCATGAGACCACGGGACGTGGACAGGATGGAAATGCCGAAGCCCTTGATGATCTTGGGCACATCGGTGGAGCCGATGTATTTGCGGCGGCCCGGCGTGCTGACGCGACGCAGGTCGGTGAGGGCGGCGGTGCGTCCGTCGAACTTGTTGGTCACCTTGAGCAAGGGGAATTTGCCGGTGGTGTCCACTTCGTAGTTCCAGATGAAACCTTCCTCCTTGAGGATGCGCGCGATTTCCGCCTTGATGCGTGAGTAGGGAGCCGTGAAGGACTCCTGCCGCGCGCGGACGGAATTCTTGAAGCGGGTCAGAAAATCGGCGATGGGATCGGTCAACGTTGCCATATCAATGAATCGGTGGGGCGGCGTCTCAGGCGGCCTGGGAAGTGGAATGTTCGCCGCTGCGGCGGAAGGGCATGCCCAGCTCGCGCAGCAACTCGCGGGCGGCATGGTCGGTGGTGGCGGTGGTGACGATGCTGATGTCGAATCCGAGGTTGCGTTTCACCTTGTCGATTTCGATTTCGGGGAAGATGGTGTGGTCCTTGATGCCCAGCGTGTAGTTGCCGCGCCCGTCGAAGCCGCGGGTGGGCACGCCGCGGAAGTCGCGGATGACCGGGATCGCCAGCTTGATGAGCCGCTCGAGGAACTCGAACATAACGCGGCCGCGCAGGGTGACCTTGACTCCGATGGGCTCGCCGGCGCGGAGCTTGAAGTTCGAGATGGCGAGCTTGGACTTGGTGATGATCGGTTTTTGGCCGGTGATCTTCGCCAAGTCGGACGCCGCGTCTTCCACGGCCACCTTGCGGTCGGCTTCCTTGCCGACCGAGCAGTTGATGACGACCTTCTCGATCTTGGGGATCTGGTGGACGTTCTTCACCTCCAGCTTCTCCTTCAGCGCGGGGACGACCTTCTCGCGATAGTGTTGTTGCAGTGCGGGCATGACGGTCGGATGTTATTTTTTCTTGGCGGATTTGGTCTCCCTGCCCTCGACGAGCCGGACGTTGGAAAGATGGATTGGCCCTTCGCGCTCGATGATGCCGCCTTCGGCGTTCTGGGTCTTCTTCTGGTGTTTCTTGATCAAGCGCAGCCCCTCGACCAGCACCTGGCTTTTGTCGGGGAACACTTGCAGGACACGGCCCCGCTTCTCCTCGGGAGTGCGCTTGGTCTTGGTGAGGACACCGTCGCGCTCCGTGTAGTGATACAATTGGGAACCGGCGATGACTTCGACGAGATCACCTTTGTGGACGTGGGTCTTGATGCGGCTCATGGTTACAATACCTCCGGGGCCAGGGACACGATCTTCATGAAATTCTTCTCGCGCAATTCGCGAGCGACCGGGCCGAAGATACGGGTGCCCTTGGGATTCTGGTCTTTTTTATCGATGATGACGATGGCGTTGCTATCGAACCGCAGGGTGGACCCATCCGCACGGCGGACCGGGTGCCGGGTGCGGACGACGACGGCGGTGACCACCTCGCCCTTCTTGACGCTGCCCGTGGGCGACGCCTCGCGGACGTTGCAGGTGATGATGTCGCCGACGTGCGCGAAGCGGGTGGGCTTGCCCAAGACGGTGATCATCTTGGCCAGCTTCGCTCCGGTGTTGTCCGCCACCACAAGGCGGGTTCGCATCTGGATCATGTCTGAGGTCTCCTAAAAATGAACGGGTTGATAAACGGGGAAATCGACGGGGACGGGGATCAATGGGCCAGCACTTCCACCAGGCGCCAGCGTTTGAGCCTGCTGAGCGGACGGGTTTCCACAATGCGCACGCGCTGGCCTTCCTTGGCCTCGCCGTTCTCGTCATGGGCGTAGAATTTGCTCGTCCGTTTGACGATTTTCTTGAAGACGGGGTGCGGGACGCGGCGGACGACCGCCACGACGATGGTCTTGTCCATCTTTGTCGAGACGACTTCGCCGACACGGGTCTTGCGCAGGCCTCGCGTGGGGTCGGCAGGCGCGGCGGCGGATTCTTGACTGGCGGCTTCGCTCATGATGCGGAATGAAAAGTGGGTGAAGGAATGTTAGTTCGCGGCGCTGGCGTGGCGGTGCTGGCTGAGCAGCGTCTGCACGCGGGCGATGGCTTTGCGCGCGGTGCGCAGACGGGCGGGATTCTCCAACTGGCCGCTGGCCTGCTGGATGCGGAGATTGAGGATTTCCTGGCGAAATTCCGCCTCGTGCCGGGCGAGCTCTTCCAAGGAAAGATTCTTGAGTTCGTTGAATTTCATCGCTGTAACGGAGTTGGTCGCGGGGATCAATGGCTGGCCTCGCGGCGGACGAAACGGCAGCGGATGCCGAGTTTGGCGGAGGCGAGGCGCATCGCTTCCTTGGCGGCGGATTCGGGAGCCCCGCCGATTTCAAAGAGCACGAGACCCGGTTTGACCACGGCGACCCAGAACTCGGGCGCGCCCTTGCCCTTACCCATCCGGGTTTCCGGCGGGCGTTTGGTCACGGGCTTGTGGGGAAAAATGCGGATCCACACCTTGCCTTTGCGTTTGAGCGTGCGGTTGATGGTCACCCGGCAGGCTTCGATCTGCTGGCTGGTGATCCACGCGCGTCCGAGCGCCTGCAGGCCGTATTCGCCGAAATCCACGTTGGTTCCGCGCGTCGCGTTGCCGGCACGGCTGCCGCGGTGCTGTTTGCGGAATTTGGTTCTGCTGGGCATCAATGCCATAAAGCCGGAAATGGGTCGTTGGTTGGAATGATGGAAAAAAACTGGCGGTCGGGGGCGGCGGGCCGCCACTCCGGGGAGGAATCAGATTCAGGCCGTGGGAGCGGCGGGAGCAGGGGCTGGGGTGGGAGCAGCTTCGCGGTCCGGGCTCGGGCTTTCAGCGCGATCCCGGCGGTCGCCGCCACGATCACCTCTGTCACCACGATCGCCTCGTTCGCGGCGCGGGGGGCGCGAGTCGCGGCTTTCGCGCTTTTGGACGTTGCCGTCGTCTTCTTTTTTGGTCAGCCAGACCTTGACGCCGATGATGCCATAGACGGTGCGCGCTTCCGCGAACCCGTAGTCGATGTTCACCCGCAGGGTCTGGAGCGGCACCTTGCCTTCGTGATAGCGTTCGGAACGGGCGATGTCGGCTCCTGCCAAACGGCCGCCGCAGCGGACCTTGATCCCCTCTGCTCCAAAATCCATCGCCGTCTGCACGGCCCGTTTCATTGCGCGGCGGAAAGCGATCCGTCGTTCGAGCTGGAGGGCGATGTTCTCCGCGATCAACTGGGCGTCAAGCTCGGGTTGCTTGATCTCGTAAATGTCGATTTTGACCTGTTTGCCGCCGCTGAGCGCGGAGAGGTCGGTATTCATGCGCTCGATTTCCGCGCCTTTCTTGCCGATAACGAGGCCGGGCCGGGCGGTGAAGAGGGTCACGCGCACGCTGTTCCACGCGCGTTCGATGAGAATCTTCGACAAGGCCGCGAAGGCGAGATTCTGCTTCAGATACGCGCGGATGCGGTGGTCGCTCTGCAGGTTCGCGGGGAATTCCTGCTTGGTGGCGAACCACTTCGACCGCCAGTCTTTGGTGACTGCGAGACGAAAACCGACGGGATTGACTTTCTGACCCATGAGTGGTGTGACGTGTGAAAGGTTGGTGGTGCGGGTTACTCGGCGGCGGGCTCGGAAGCGACGGCGGCCGGGACCGTTTTGGCGGATGACTTGCGCGCGGGGATTTCGATTTCGTCCGAGAGGACGATGGTGATGTGGCTGCTGCGGCGCTTGATGGCGGAGGCGGAGCCGCGGGCACGCGGGGTGATGCGCTTGAGCGCGCGGCCTTCGGTGACGATGGCGCTTTTCACCACCAGCGAGTTGGCATCGAGGTTGTCGTTGTGCTCGGCGTTGGCGACCGCGCTCTTGAGCGTTTTGCCGATGAGAGTGGCGGCTTTCTTGGGCGTGAAATTCAACAGATCGAGCGCGCGGGAGGCGGAGAGACCCTGGATCTCACGCGCGACTTCGCGGGCTTTCAACGGAGAGATGCGTTGCTGGCGGGCTATGGCTCGGACTTCCATGTGATCGGTAAAGTGGTTCGGTGACAGAGGGTGAAAGATTAACGGTCGGTGCGGGTGTCGATGCGCAGGGTGTCGCCCACGCGCGGGAAGGCGTCGTTCTCCACGCCGGTGATGAGACCGCCGGAGACGTGGGGGCGGACTTCGATGATGACGGCGGAGGCGATGGGACGGTCGTTGCGGTAGATGCGTAGCGGCGTGCCGACTTTCAGTCCGGCGCTTTGGCCGGCATTGAAGGCCACGAGCTTGTGCTCGGGCTTGAGGCTGACGACGCGGCTCGATTCGATGCGCGCGGTGCTGGCGGGGGCGGGTTGGGTATCGCCGCGGGCGGTGGCGGTGGCAAGCGCCTGGTCCACGTCCACGCGCAGGGCGGGCTTCTGTTCCTCCTCGGCGCGAAGATAGAGGGAAACGGTTTCGGCGAGTTTTTGCAGGCTTGCCTCCAGCGCCTCCTTTTCTCCCTTCATCACCCGCAAGTCGTTGACCGCGTCGAGAATCCGCTTCTCCAATCCACGCTCGGTGGTGGCGGCGGAGCCAAGGGCCTCGGTCAGCAATTTCGCCTGACTCAACTCCTCGCGGAGGTTGGCAACTTCGGCGGTGAGGATGCCGACTTTGGTGGCGAGCAACTGGCCCGCTTCTTTTTCGGCGGCGAGATCTTTTTCCAATCCCTTGGTCCGCGTGAGCGCCGCGGCGAGCGCGGTGCGGGCCTCGGTTTCCGCGAAGCCTTCCTGCGCCCACGACACGGCCGGGCCGACGAGGCTCAAGGCCGCGGCGCAGACAAGTCGTGAATGAAGGAAAGCGGTCATCGGAAAAATTATTTGCCAGCTTTGGCGGTGTGGTTGCCGTGAGCGACGAAACGACGGGTCGGGCTGAACTCGCCGAGGCGGTGGCCGACCATGTTTTCTGTCACATACACGGAGACAAAATCCTTGCCGTTGTGGACGAGGAAGGTGTGGCCGACGAAGTCGGGCGTGATCATGCTGGCGCGCGACCAGGTCTTGATCGGGCGTTTTTGGTTGGCCTCATTCAGCTTGTCGATCTTGATCAACAGCTTTTGCTGAACGAAAGGGCCTTTTTTAAGCGAGCGTCCCATGGGAAAAGTGGCGTGAGATTATTTCTTGCGGCGTTGAACGATCAGTTTCGAGGAGTGCTTCTTGGGATTGCGGGTCTTCTGCCCCTTCACGTGACCCCACGGGCTCTTCAAGTGCTGGCGACCGCCGCCCGATTTGGATTTGCCCTCGCCCCCGCCGTTGGGGTGATCGACCGGGTTCATGCACATGCCGCGCACGGTCGGGCGGACGCCGAACCAGCGGGAACGCCCGGCTTTGCCGGAGATGACATACATGTGGTCGGTGTTGCCGACCTGGCCGATGGTGGCGTAGCAGCGGACGTTGATCTTGCGGATTTCACCGGAGGGCAGCTTCACCAGCGCGTGGTCACCCTCGCGGTTGCTGAGGATGGCGGCCTGGCCGGCGGAGCGGGCGACTTTGCCGCCGCGTCCGGGGATCAACTCGATATTGTGAATGTGCGTGCCGAGCGGGATGGCCGACAAGGGCAGCGCGTTGCCGACCTCGGGCGCGGCTTTGTCGCCCGCCTGCACCTGGGCACCGACCTTGAGACCGTTGGGCGCGAGGATGTAGCTCTTCACGCCGTCGGGATATTGGATCAACGCGATGCGGGCGGTGCGGTTGGGATCGTATTCGACGGCGACGACCTTGGCCGCGTCGGTGCGCGCGCGCCGGAAATCGACCAAGCGATACTTGCGCTTGTGGCCGCCGCCGATGTGGCGGCAGGTGATGCGGCCCGTGTTGTTGCGGCCGCCGCTCTTCTTGAGCGTGGAGACAAGGCTCTTCTCCGGCTTCGACTTGGTGATCTCGTCGAAGGCGGGCAGCGCTTTGAACCGGCTCGACGGCGTCAGCGGGCGAAAGGTCTTGAGTGCCATGGAATGAAAACGGGTGAGTGGTCCGGGTTAAAGTCAGGCCAGGTCGATTTTTTCGCCGGGCGCGAGTTTGACGATGGCTTTTTTCCAACTGGCGGTGACGCCCGCCTGCGGCGTGCGCTGGCGGCGGGCCTTCCCAGCATAGTTGGAGGTGTTGACGGAAACAACCTTCTTGCCGAAGGCGATTTGCACGGCTTGGGCGATCTCCAGCTTGTTGGCCTTCGGGTGAACCTCGAAGACGTAGCTGTTGTTCGTTTCGGAGAGCCGGGTGGCCTTCTCGCTCAAACGGATCGTTTTGATGACGTGGGATAGATGGGCCATGGCGGTCAGGCGAGAGCGGTGCGTTGCGCGAGCACGGGCAGGGCGTCGCTGGTGAGAATGATTTTGTGGTATTTGAGCAGTTGCTCCACGTTCACGTCCTTGGCCAGCACCAGTTGCGCGGCGCGGTGGTTGCGGGCGGAGAGGTAGGTTTTTTCATCGAAAGCCGAGCCGATGAGGAGCACGTTCTTGGCTTCGACGATGCCCTGGAGCTGGCTGACGAAACTCTTGGTCTTGCCGTCGGCGATCGCGAAGTCATTCACCACCAGCACGTCGCCGGCTTGGATGCGCGAACTGAGCGAGGCGCGCAAGGCGAGCTTCTTGACCTTGCGGTTGACCTTCTTGGAATAGTCGCGCGGCTTGGGGCCGAAGACGACGCCACCACCCCGCCACAGCGGGCTGTTGGGCGAACCGGCACGGGCGCGGCCGGTGCCTTTCTGGCGCCAGGGCTTTTTGTCGGGCTTGTGGAGTTCGCCGCGGGTCTTGGTGTTGGCGCTGCCGGAACGGCGGTTCGCCTGGATCGCGACCACGGTGTCGTGCACGGCCTGGATGGCCTTTTTCGGGGCCTCCAGCACCTCAATGCTCGCGTCCTTCGCGGCGTCCAATGTGAAAACGGTAGCCATGTGGTGAAAACGGGTGACGGGAATCAGGCGGCGGAAGCGGGAGCGGGTTTCTTCTTCGCCGGGCGGATGACGACGAGGTCGCCTTTCGCGCCGGGGAAGCTGCCTTTGATGAGAATGACGTTGTCCTCGGGGCGGGTTTCGACGACCTGGAGGTTCTGGATGGTGCGGCGGACCTGGCCCATGTGACCGGGCATTTTCTGGTTCTTCCACACACGACCGGGAGTGAGGCGGCAGCCGATGGAACCGGTCCGGCGGTGCATCATGGAGCCGTGGGAGGCGGGCTGGCCGGCGAAACCGTAGCGCTTGACGACGCCTTGGAAGCCTTTGCCTTTGCTGACGCCGATGACATCGACGAACTGGCCTTTCTGGAACAACTCGGGCGTCAGCGTCGTGCCGGCGTCAGGAGCGGTTTCCCCTTCGGCGAGACGGAACTCGCGCACCGCGCGCTTCAACGGCGCGCCGTGTTTCTTGAAGTGGCCCTGCAGCGGCTTGGTCACGTGCTTTTCCTTGGCATTGCCAAGGCCGACCTGCACCGCGCGATAACCATCGGTTTCGGGCGTGCGGACTTGAATGACGTCGTTCTCGCTGACATCGACGACCGTGACGGGCACGATTTCGCCTTTCTCATTGTAGATGCGGGTCATTCCCAATTTTTTTCCAAGCAATCCGAGGCTCATGACGGAAATTGGTTCAGGGTTGGTTCCGGCGCGTCGGTGCGCGCCCACGCCGGAGAAAGTGAAAGGTTCAGATCTTGATGGTGATGTCCACGCCGGCGGGAAGGTTGAGTTTTTTCAACTCATCCACGGTGTTCATCGTCGGGTTAACGATGTCCAGCAGGCGCTTGTGGGTGCGGAGCTCGAACTGGTCCATCGATTTTTTATCGACGTGGGGCGAGCGGTTGACGGTGAATTTTTCAATGCGGGTCGGCAGCGGGATCGGCCCGGCGACCAGCGCGCCGGTGCGCTTGGCGGTATCGACGATTTCGACGACCGACTTGTCGAGGACCCGGCTGTCATAGGCGCGAAGCCGGATGCGGATGCGTTGCGATTGCATGTGGAAAAACGGTGTGGGTGAATTCTCTCCGGGTGGTTACTCCTTCTTGCCGCCACGGGCTTCGACGATCTGCTCGACGATGTTGCGGGGCACTTCCTCGAACTTGCTGGGCTCCATCGTGTAATCGGCGCGTCCGGAGGAAAGGGTGCGGATCGCGGTCGAGTAGCCGAACATTTCGGCCAGCGGCACGTCGGCTTTGATGATGGCGAGGCCGTTCTTGCTGTCGATGCCGTTGATGCGGCCGCGGCGGCGGTTGAGGTCGCCCATGATGTCGCCTTGGTTCGTTTCGGGCGTGGTCGCCTCCACGGACATGATCGGCTCCAGCAGGACGCATTTCGCTTTCTTGAGCGCGTCCTTCATCGCGAAGATGCCGGCCATTTTGAAGGCGTTTTCGTTGGAATCGACCTCGTGGTAGCTGCCGTCGTAAATCTCGACGTGGACATCGACGACCGGATACCCGGCAATGACGCCATTGAGCACCGCTTCTTTGACACCGTTGATGGCGGGCTGGATGAACTCCTTCGGAATGGATCCGCCGACGACCTTGCTCTCGACGGTGATGCCCTTGCCTTTTTCCACGGTGAAAATGCGCAGGCAGACGTGGCCGTATTGACCGCGGCCGCCGGACTGCTTGACCAGCTTGCCTTCGCCTTCGGCGTTCTGCGTGATCGTTTCGCGGTAAGCGATCTGCGGCTTGCCGGCCTCGGTTTCGACCCTGTGCTCGCGGAGAAGCCGGTCGCGCAGGATTTCGAGGTGCAGTTCGCCCATCCCCGCGATGATGACCTGGCCGGTCTCTTCGTCGGTGAAGACGCGGAAGGTCGGATCCTCTTCGGAGAGGCGTTGCAGCGCGTTGCTCATGCGCTCCTGATCGCCCTTGGTCTTCGGCTCAATGGCCATGCTGATGACCGGGTCGGGGAACGACGGCGGCTCGAGCAGCACTTCGTTGTCCTCCTCGGTGAGCGTGTCGCCGGTGGTGACGTTGCGCAGGCCGACGATGGCCGCGATGTCGCCTGAGTAACAGGTCTCGATGTCCGTGTGGACGTTGGCCTGGATCTGAATGATGCGGCCGATGCGGTCGCTCTTGCGGGTGCGCGGGTTATAGACGGTGTCGCCCTTGGAAAGAGTGCCCGAATAGATGCGGAAGAAGGTCAGCCGTCCGAATTTGTCCGACCACAATTTGAAGGCGAGACTGACGAATTTGTTGTTGTCGCTCACTTCCACCGGGACGGCCTTTTCCGGATCGATCGCGTCGTGCCCTTCGGCCGGCGGAATGTCCAACGGGCCGGGAAGGTAATCGATCACCGCATCGAGCAGGAACTGCACGCCCTTATTCTTGAAGGCGGAACCGCCGGCGATGGGGACGATCTTGTTGGCGATGGTGGCGCGGCGCAGCGCGGCCTTGACATCGGGAATGCTGATCGGCTTTTCTTCCAGGAAGAGTAGGCCCAACTCATCGTCGGCATCGCAGAGCGCGCCCACGAGGCCGTCATACGCTTCGTCGGCGATTGCCTTTTGCTCGGGCGTCAGATCGATGACCTCGTAGGTCGATCCCCATTTGTCGCTGTCGGAATATACGACGGCCTTCTTGTTGATGACGTCGATCTGGCCTTTGAGCAGGTCTTCGGCGCCAATGGGGATCAGAATCGGCCAGCCGTTGGCGCCGAGTTTGGTGCGGATGTCATTGACGACGTTGTCGAAATTCGCGCCGGTCCGGTCCATTTTATTGACGAACGCGATGCGCGGCACGCCGTATTTGTTGGCCTGGCGCCAAACGGTTTCGGATTGCGGCTGCACGCCGGCGACCCCGCAGAACACGGCGACCGCGCCATCCAGCACGCGCAGCGAACGCTCCACCTCGGCCGTGAAATCGACGTGGCCGGGGGTGTCGATGATATTCAGGCGATAATCCTGATCTTCGAACGCCTTGTAAATTCCATCATTGGGGAGCTGCTTCCATTTGGTGGTAACAGCGGCGGACGTAATGGTGATGCCGCGCTCCTTTTCCTGCTCCATCCAATCGGTCGTGGCCGCGCCGTCATGCACCTCGCCGATCTTGTGCACCATGCCGGTATAGAACAGAATCCGCTCGGTCGTCGTCGTCTTGCCGGCATCAATGTGCGCGGCAATGCCGATGTTGCGCGTTCGTTCGAGCGGATACTGACGCTTGGAGCTGTTGGGATTGACCGACATGAATGAAAATGGAAAGTCTGGAAAAGTCTTAAAAAACGGGGAGATGTTACCAGCGGAAGTGCGCGAAGGCCCGGTTGGCCTGCGCCATCTTATGCACGTCGTCGCGCTTGCGGATGGCGCTGCCCTGACCGGCGGCGGCGTCGCGGATTTCATTGGCGAGCGCGGTCCACATCGGCGTGCCTTTGCGGCTCCGCGCGTAATTGATGAGCCAGCGGATGGCCAATGATTCCGAGCGCTCGGGCGTGACTTCCAGCGGCACTTGATAGGTCGCGCCACCCACGCGGCGGGATTTCACTTCCAAACGCGGCTTGGCGTTTTCGATCGCGCGGCTGAACACTTCCAACGGATCGACCGAATTGGAATTCTCGTTCACCTTGTCGATCGCGGAATAGACGATGCGTTCGGCGGTCGATTTCTTGCCTTCGCCCATCAGTTTGTTGATGAAACGGGCAACGATCGGCGAATCATAACGCGAATCGCGATAATCGGGCTTGTGATAGACGCGTTTGCGGCGGGCCATGACGGAAAAAAGTGAAAAGGGTGAAAAAAACTCAGGGCGGACGGGTTATTTCTTGGCCGGAGCCGCGCCGGGCTTCGGACGTTTGGCGCCGTATTTCGAGCGGCTGACGCGGCGTTTATCCACACCCAGGCAGTCCAGCGCGCCGCGCACCACGTGGTAACGAACCCCCGGCAAATCCTTCACCCGGCCCCCGCGCACCAGCACGATCGAGTGCTCCTGCAAATTATGGCCTTCGCCTCCGATATACGCAATCACCTCATAACCATTGGTCAGGCGAACCTTACACACCTTCCGCAACGCCGAGTTCGGCTTCTTGGGCGTGCGGGTCATCACTTGCAAGCAGACCCCGCGTCGCGCCGGACAGTTCTCCATGGCGGGCGATTTCGACTTGACGGGGGCCTTGGCACGGCCCTTGCGGACGAGTTGTTGGATGGTGGGCATGAGCGGCAGACCGGAAAGGTTGCGGAAAAAACGGGTTCACCTCCTGATCACGCTCCGCCGGTCACATCCTCACCAAAAGCGACTTGCCGGGACTGCTGAACTGGCCGCGACAGGCGCGGCACCCTCAGAGCACGCTTCTTTTCCGGAGCGTTTCCCGATAAATCCTGTGAAGCATGCGCCGAAGCGCGGCCAAGAAGGAGCGCGGACTTTAGGGGCTTCGTCGAGCCGTGCAAGTGAAAAATGTGATTTTCTTCTCGGCGCGTGGGGAAATGGCGAAAGGAACGTCCACGGGAACGCGCGACGGCTCCGGGTTCGCCGGATCCCCAACAGGTCTTGCTTGATCCGTGACTGGATCAGCCAGACGGCCTTCCCTGCCTTAATCAGGAGGGCTGGTTGCCGGATGGGCTTCTCAGGGCAACGAGGTGGCGGGAGCGCCGGGGGTGTTGGTGTTGCCGGCTTCGGGCAGGCCGTTCGACATGTCCTTGAAGCGTGACTCCAACCCCGCGATTTGCTGGCCGAGCGTGTTCAGTCGCTGGGACAATTCCTCATTCGATTGGGTAAGGGACGTGCGCTCGACGGAGAGGGCGTCGCGTTCGTCGGTGAGTTGGGCGACCTTTTTGGCCTGCGACTCGGTTTCCAGGCTCAATTGCGTGAGACGCGTGGTCATTTCCCCGAGTTCCTTGACGAGATCGGTATTGGCGGTTTTGAGCGCGAGTTTTTCGCCGGCCAGCGCGCGCATGGCGCCTTCGCCCTTCTCGCCGCTCTTGATGAGATCGGCGACTTTCTTGTTCAACTCGGCGACTTCCGCCGTCAGCTTGTCGCGGGCGGCGAGGAGTTCTTTCTTTTCGCCGTCCAAGGTGGAAATGGTTTGGTCTTTCTCGGCGAGAGCGGTTTTCATGGCCTCGGCCTGAGCGGTCAGGGTTGTGACCTGCTCCTTGAGGTTGAGGGTCTCGGTGGAAAGCTGCTCGCGCACTTTGCCCAGGCCGGTCGATTCCTCGCGCAGCAAAGCCAGCGTGCGGCTCATCGATTCGATGCTGTTTTGCAGCATCGAGATGTGCTCTTTTTGTTCGGCGGTCTTGTCGTTGTCGCCACCGAGTTGCTTGGTCAGCGAGTCGCGCACGACTTCGAGTTCGCCGATTTTCGCGGCTTGGCCCGTGGCGGCCTCCTGCAGGGAAGTGATCTCGTTCTTCAAGCTCTCACGCTCGGCTTCCAGCACGGCCACCTGGGATTTGGTGCCGGTCGCCACCGTGTAAAGCGCGGCGATGTCTTTCTTGAGGCTTTCGCGCTCGCGTTCGAGGAGCGACACTTGGCCCGTTAGGTCCGAGTTCTGCTTTTTCGCCGTTTCCAATTCGCCGCCCACCTGCTGGAGCTGCGCGGCCACGTCGGCCTTCGCTTTTTGTTCGGTGGCCAGCGCGGTTTTCGTTTCGGTCAACTCCTTGCGGGTCGTGCCCAGATTGAATTCGAGATCGACCTTGTTCTGGCTCAATTGGTCGCGCTCCCCGGTCAAGGTTTCCTTTTCCTGCGTCAGGTCGGTTTTTTCCTGCGTCAGGTCGGTCACTTTTCGCGAGGCGAAATTGACCTTGGTTTTCAGATCCTGATTCAGTTTGTAACTCATGCCCAGCCCTGTGATGAGGGCGAGGACGAGGAGCCAGAAGAGGATCGGGCGGCGCACGGTGGGTGCTGACGGCGGCGTGCTCATAGCGGACAAGTGGGTGAAAGACAAACGCGGAAAACGGTGGATCGGTGGGGTGACGAAATACTGAAAATGACGGCCGGTGCCACGGCTTTTTTTGCAAGCTTGTCACCCGGCCTACGGCCTTGAAGGCCGCAGGGACGGCAGACACTCTAGCGAGACCAAACAATCAATACAAGCAAACATTTCACAGAAATGATAAAATAGGGGATGGCGAAGGGGCGCCCCTTTCAGGCATCTTTCAGAATTGAGACGAAGCGCGATGAATTTGCTCTTTTGGGCAGCATAGCATCATGAAGATGAAGGGTCGGAGGAAGCAGGCGGCGCGGTTTTGGCCACCGTGGCGGATGAGGCATTCAACCATACGCGCCAATAGGGAAGCAACCCTAAGACCAGCAGCAGAATCCACCCTGTGCCGAGGCAGCAGGCCACGCCCAAGGAGGCGATGCCGTTGTTGCCGGCGGCCGTCAGGCTGGCAAAACCGATCACGGTGGTCATGCCGGAAAAGAACACGGCGCGGGCGGTGGTGGCGCGGACGAGGCGGAGGTTGTTGCCGGTGCGGCCGAGGGCGAGCAGGATGTGGATGCCGTAATCGATGCCGGTGCCGAGCAGCAACGGGAGCGCGGCAAGGCTGGCGAGATTCCACGAAAGGCCGAGTCCCGACATGGTGGCGGCCAAGGCGGCCAAGCCCAGCGCGAGCATGGCGAGGGAGAGCCCGACGTCGCGCACGTTGCGGAACGTCACCGCCAGCATGAAGATGAGCACCGCGACGAGCGGCAGGGTCAGCCGCACAATATGGCCGCGCACGAGTTCCGACATCGCCAGGCCGAGGCTTTCCCAGCCGGTCAGATGCGCGAAGGCGAGCGGTCGCAGGTGCTGTTGCAGCGCGGCGAGGTGGTCGAGCGACGGATGGCCCGGCGCGCCCGGCACGGACACGGAGCCGAGCGCGACGCGGCGCGCGCTTTCCCCGGGAGGCGAGGAAATGAACCGCCCGAGCACTTCGGCGGCGGTGCTGTCCGCCAGGGGTTGCGGCCATCCGGCGGCGAGGGCGCGTCGCCAGGCCGCGGTCACATGGTGGAAGAGGGAGAGGGCCTCTTCCGTGAACCCGGCGGCGAGCACGGCCTCGTCGAGGCGGGATTGGTGCTCCACGAACCATTCGAGATCCGCGCGCTGGGCGCGCTGGGCGGCCTCGTCGGGCAGGAGCGGGGTGGGCAGGGCGTAGCCGAGAATGGTTCCGCGCGCTTTCGCTTCCTCCAAGGCCGAGGCCACGGCGGCGGCATGAGCGCGCAGGGTTTCGCCCTCGCCAGTAACGAGCAGGGGCACACTGGCGTGATCGTCCTGGCCCAACCGCTGTTGCACGACCTCCCACGCCGCCAACGCCGCGGACCGGGTCGGCCGCAAGGCTTCCGGTCCTGTATGGTAAGCCGGCCAGCCGCGCCAGGCGAGAATCCCCACGATGGCCAGCACGAGGGCGGCGGTCGCGAATGCGGCGCGACCGTGATGCGGTGGTCGGTCGGACGATGAAACGGGGGCTTTCTGGGGTGGCGCGGGGGCTTTGTCCTTCATCAAATGAGGCATGATGCCAAGCATCACCCCCAGCCCGACCACCACGCCCAAGGCCACCAGCAGGCCCAGGTCCGCCAGGCCCGGCAAGCCGCCGAAAATCAGCGACAGAAACACCACGGCGGTGGTGCCCGCGCCGGCGCAGAGACCCGGCGCGGCACGGCGGCGCACCTCGGCGGCGCTCAACTCGGGATGGTCCCGCGCCTCTTGCAAGATCAGCACCGCGTAATCGACCACGATGCCAAGCAGGATGGCCGCGAAGCCCAGGCTCATCACCGACACGTGGCCGAAGAACCAGCCCGCGAGCGCCAGCGTCAGCAGCATGACCACGCCCAGCAGCAACTGGATCCACAACAACCGGCGCAGGCGGCGGAACATGATCCAAAAAAGCAGCGTGATCAGCACTTCCGTGATCCCGATGGTGCCGCGCATGTCATTTTCGATGCCCGAGCCGGTTTCCGCGAGAAAGGCCGGCTCGCCCGTGAAATGTAGCACAGTGTCACGGAACGCCGCTTCTTCCTCCGGCCACGCGGCGGCCCGTTCGCGGATTGCTTGCACCCAGTCCGCCGCTTCCCGGTAACCGGTGAGCGGCGTGGCCGGCTCCACCAGCACCAATCGGAAGGCGCCGTCGGCGGAGGCGAGATTGAAACCCGACTCTTGCATCGTTTCCATCGCCGTGGGGTCCAGCGTTTCCAGCAGCCCGAGTGGATCATAGGACCAGCGCTGCACGTCGGCTAATTCCGGCGACCCGGCCAGCCGCTCCATCACGTCCTGGAGGTGCGTCTCTAGCTGGTCGCCGGTGAGCCGCTCGCGTGTTTTTTCCAAGCTCCCGGCGGGCGCGTTTTGCAACGCCCAGGCCAGCAAGGCGCCGGCCTGCTCGCCGCTTTCCAACGTGCCCGCCGACCGGACGCGCCCCACGTGCGGGGCTTCCTCCAACCGCCGCGCCAGCGCCTCGGCGGCGGCCTTGGCGGTTTCCGCATCCCGCGCCTCCAGGCCGATGACCAGATCGTCGCCGCCGGCAAACGCATCCCGCAGCATTTTCAGCCCCTGCACCTCGGGCAATTGCGACGGCAGCGTGGCGAGGATGTCCGCCTCCACCCGCAAGCGGTGCAGCCCGGTCACCACCACGACCAGGCCCGCCACGCCCAACGCCCATTTTTGCCAAATACGCATCCCGCGGACTATACACAACGACCAGCCTGACCAGACGGAAACTCAACAGAAGGCAGCGAAGGAAGGGGAGAAGCCCGGAAATTGCTTCCCTTCCTTCTGTGAAAAAAATCGGTTCCCCTTCTCGGCAGGCTGACAAGGAGACAGGGAACCTAAGGTTGCATTGGTGCGGTTTTTGTGGATGAGGATGAGGCATGAACGGGTTGCTGCTTGTCATGGGCGTGGTGCTGGCCGGAGTCGGCCTGCGCACCTTCACGCACCCGTGGCTGCGCAAGCTGGGCGCGCTGTGTTATCTCGCCGCGACCTATCTGGCCGGCTGGTTATGGACCGGCCGCCACCTCGCCGGCGCGCTGGCGATCTCCACCTGGTTTTTTCTGCCATGGCTGGAAATCCTCATGCGCATCCGCCGGCTGCGGTTGCCGCTCGACAAGCCGCTGCGCGCCTCCTTCCCCCCCTCGTCGGAGCGGTTCCCCCAATTGAGCGAAATGACCGAGGAGATCGAAGAGGCGGGTTTCGAGCGGATCGAGGACGCGTCGTTCGAGTGGGCCGACTCGCGGCAATTCATGCGGATTTTCTATGACGAGGAGGAAAAACTCCAAGCCGCCATTTCCCTGCTGGAGCAAAGCGGCCTCGCGATGGCCTGGGTAAGCCTTTCCTCCCGCCTCCCCGACGGCCGCACGTGGACGACGTGGAATTACCCCTTCGCCCACACCATGAAGCTCGCCCCCGAGACGCGCCTCCACACCGTGCTCGAAGCGGACTCGTTCGCAGACCTGCTCGGCGCGCACCGCGAGTTTTTGGATCGCTCGGCCTTGTCCGTCGAGGATCTCGCCGCCGCCGATCCCGAATCCTTCCCCGCCCTCATCCAACGCGAAAGCCGCCGCCAGGTGGACCACAATCTGGACATGGGGCTGATCAAGCTCTCGGGCGAGGGCACGTTCCGGTATTCGTGGCGCGGTTACTTTTTTCTCTGGAAGCAGTTCCTGCGCGACATGGTGCGGTTGTCGTAAGACGCGATCGGCCGATTCACCGTTGCGAAAATTCCTTCGGCGCGGGCTTTTAGCGGCGTCAATGACGCAGCCTTTCGGAAAGCCTTTGCCGTTCAACACTTTTTGTTCCTCTCTTTGCGGGCTTGGCGCTCTTGGCGCGAGGCCTTGAAACCATTCCTCTGCCCCGCTGACGGGCCGAAAACGGGCGTCCGCGCTGTTGCAGAGGGGCGAAGCCTTACGACCGGCCGGGCTTGATCCGGCCTTCCTCGCGGCTCGATTGGGCGACGGCAGCGAATCATCCTCATCGACGACATGCTTGGCGGACTCATTTCCCTCGATCCCTCCCGATCCATGATCCCGGGCCTGGCCGGCGCGATCCGGAAATGGCCGGTCTTCCTTGTTCCGCTCGCCCTCTTGTGGTTCGCGGCCGGGACGGCGGAAGCGGCGCCGGAAGGGGAGGCGCGCTTCCGTTACACGCACCGCGAGCAGGAGATCGAGGTGCTGACGTATCGGCCGGCGACGTTCGAGAACGGCCCGCTGCTGGTGCTGTTTCACGGCGCGACGCGGGATGCGCCGGGGTATTTGCAGTCGGGCAAAGTGCTGGCGGATCGCTTCGGGATGCTGCTGGCGGTGCCGGAATTCGACCGCCGGCGTTTCGATCCGGAAGCCTTTCAGGAAGGCGGGGTTTTCAAAAACCAACAGCCCGCCGCGCCGGAAGCATGGACATTCACCTTCGTGCGGCCGCTGGTGGAGGAAATCCGTCGGCGCGAGAGCCGGCCGGAGATGCCTTACTACTTGGTGGGCCACTCAGCGGGCGCGCAATTCGCCGGACGCCTGGCCGCCTTTTTACCGGAGAGCGCGACGCGGATCGTGGTCGTCAATGCCGGCTCGCTGCTCTTTCCCTCGCGGGAGCTGCCCTATCCGTATGGCTTCGACGCCTTGCCCGAGCCGCTCCGCGGCGACGAGGCGCTCCGGCGTTATCTGGCGACACCGTTGTCTATTTACATCGGCACGGCCGATACCGGCTCCGAGCGGTTGCCGACGGGTCCGGCCGCCCGACAACAGGGCGCGACGCGGATCGAGCGGGCGCGACATTGCTTCGAAGCCGGACGCCGGCTGGCGGAGGAACACGCGTGGCCCTTTGCCTGGACGCTGGTGGAGGCCGAGGGGCTGGACCACCGCTCCACTCCCATGTGGCGACACGAGAACGCACGGACGGCGTTGCTGGGACCGCCACAAAGTGGAGAGGAAAATCCCGCCACCCTCGCCCCGACACGACAATGATCCGCCGCGCCTCCGGATTTTTCCGTGCCAGTGGCGTTTTTCTGGCGTAATCAAAAACAGAGTGCCGGCCGGCCGTGTTTCCGCCGACGCCTCTCATCCTCCCGCAAACCAAACCCAAACATCGCATGAACCGTATCCGCAAAGTCTGCTGCCTGACCGCCCTGTCCCTGGCCGTTCTCGGCCTTCCATCCTGCGTGGTTTCCGGAGGGTTCGAGAGCGTCGGTCCTCCGGCCGGCGATTTCTATGTTCACGGCGGCACGCGTTATTACTACCCGCCCGCCTATCCGGGGTATGTCAAACGCACCTCGGTTTACCGCCATTATTATGGCGGGCGCTATTACAGCCATCCTTGGTGGAACGACGCGCGCTACCGGAGTTATCGCCACGATCACCGCGCCGTCCGCCGCGACGATCCTCGCGACCGCCGTGACTATCGCGATCAACGCCAGGACCGCCGCGACCCGCCGCGCCGCTATGACAACCGGCGGGGAGATCGTCACGACCAGTATCAGCGCCGGCGTTGACGAGCCCCCGCCTTTCCCGAGGACGGACGGCCACGCCGTTCCCGTCCTTTCCGTTCCTGTGGTCTTTCAGCTCACTCCCGCCCGAGATAGCGCTTCAACTCTTCCACGAATTTCTCGTTCTCCGCCTGCGTGCCGATGCTGACACGGATCCACTCGGGCAGGGCGTAGCTGGTCATGTCGCGGATGATGACCCCTTGGGCGAGCAGGGCCTTGAAGAGCGCGGTGCCGCCGCCGGTTTTCACGAGGATGAAATTCCCGTGGGTAGGCACGAATTCGAGGCCCAGTTCGGCGAAGACGCCTTGCAGGTAGTCGCGCCCGGCCCACGTAAGACGGCGCGTTTGTTCCTGGTGCTCTTCGTCCCCCAGCCCCGCGATGGCGGCGGCTTGGGCGAGGGCGTTGGCATTGAAGGGCTGGCGGGTTTTTTGCAAAATGGAAATGAGTTCCGCGCCTGCCAGACCGTAGCCGATGCGCAGGCCGGCAAGGCCCTGGATTTTGGAAAACGTGCGCAGCAGGATGACGTTGGGCCGGCCTTGGCGCAGGTATTTCAACGTGTCGGGTGGCGTTTCGAGGAACTCGTAATACGCCTCGTCGAGCACGACGACGACCTCTTCCGGCACGCGGTCGAGGAACCGGTCGAGCGCCGCCTCGCCGACGAGCGTGCCGGTGGGGTTGTTGGGATTGGCGATGAAGATTTCCTTCGTGCGCGGCGTGATGGCGTCGGCCATCGCGTCGAGATCGTGGGTGAAGCCCGGATCGGCCACCTCGATGGTGGTCGCGCCGAAGAGCGTGGCCATCAGCTTATAAACCGCGAACGAGTGCTTCGCGACGATCACCTCGTCGCCCGGCCGGAGAAAGGCATGACCGATGAACTCGATGATCTCGTTGGACCCGTTGCCGAGGATGACGTTGGGGAGCTCCAGGCCGAATTTTTCCGCAATGGCCGCCCGCAACCGCCACCCGCCGCCGTCGGGATAAATGTGCGCCTGCTCCGCCGCCTCGCGCAACGCGGCCTTGGCCTTCGGCGACGGGCCGAGCGGGTTTTCGTTAGAGGCGAGCTTGACGATCGCGGACGGGTCCAGCCCGAGTTCGCGGGCGACTTCCTCGATGGGCTTGCCCGGCTCGTAGGAGACGAGGTCGCGGAGCTGCGGATTGGCGGAATTCCAGAGTGGCATGGCGGAAACCATGTCGTTAAAAGCGCCCGTCGCATTGGTCAATGGGTTTGCGGGCCGGGTGGGGTGGACGAGCATCCCTGCGAGTTCCAGGCCGGCCCGTCATCCCGCCTCCGACTCGCGAGGGTGCTCGTTCACCGGGCGTCCCGCCATGTCGTGCCACGGCTCCACCCTCACCGTGGGGACCGACAGTTCTCATGGCGAAGCCATGCCAGCCCCAGCAGCCGGGGGTTGAGCGCAGCGACACCCCCGGATGGCGTGGAGAAAAAGATTCCGATCCCGAAGGGATCGCAGCGAGCGAAAGGCGAAGGCGGGCTGCGATCCCTTCGGAATCGAGACGTTTTTTTGCATCGTTTCCGGGGGTGTCGCTGCGCTCAACCCCCGGCTGCTGGGGCGGTGATGGCGTTGCCATTCGGACGATACCATTCGGACGACCTTATCCCTTCCCGCTCTCAGCACCGCGGGACGGGACCGGCCAACGCCGGCCATTGCTCCGCCCACACCGCGGGCAGCCGGAGCGGGCGGCCTTCGGGCATTTTCACCAAGGCGAGCGCCTGCCGGCAGGTGATGAGCCGCGTGCCGTCGGCCGCGCGGTCGATCTCAAACGCGCACCAGAACCGCGCCCGTTCGACCCGCGCCAGCCAGCCGCGGACGCGGAGGTCGTCGCCGAGCACGGCGGGCTTGCGGTAGTCGATCTCCGTGCGGACGACGACGGCGAATTCCCGGCGCACGGCCATGTCACGCAAGGCGAGATCCAGTTGGGCGGCCAGCCGCGTGCGGCAGGTTTCGATGAAACGGAGATACGCGATGTTATGCACCACGCCGCCGGCATCGGTGTCGTAAAACATCACGTCCTGCGTCATTTCCAAAAAGGGCGTGTCCGGCAATGGACCCTGGAACGACGGAGCGGCGAAAATGGAAGCGGCGGTGGATGACATGGACGCCCTCAA
>CAZQUC010000007.1:0-27414 GCA_964596095.1 uncultured Enterobacteriaceae bacterium | reverse complement strand
CGATGACAGGTGCGCCACCGCACCTTTCATTTCTCTTGAACGCGGCTGAAAACGGCTTGTCTCATGGCTTCGGAAACATTTTGATCCGATGGGATGGGCACGAGGTCATCCCTTGCCTCCTGCCGCGTCATCTTCCTTCTTGCCTCCGTTAGAACGATGAAAAACTTTTCCCTCATCAAAACACTCGCGCTGGGACTGCCACTGGGATTTGCGGCCGGATGGATGAATCAGGGGCGCCAGACGGTCTTGGCGAAACATTCCGATGAAGAAGGGCCGAAGGCTCCGGATTCGCTGACCACGCCGGGCACGCGAAGCCAGCCTGCGGAAGCGAAAAAGACGGCATCGTTGCAGCGCCTGGGCGACGAGGTGCTGGCTCTGGATGCCGTCGCGGTGCGCGAGCGGTTTGAGGCACTGCTCTCCGGCCAGCGCAAGCCGGAGAAAATGGAAGTGGCGTTCCTCATGGCACGGTGGGCGGAAACGGACCCGGAGGCCGGGCTGGCTTTTTTCAATACGCTCCAGGAAGACGATCTGCCCGCGACGACGTGGGGCAAAGCGCTGGAAGATCCGGCGAAGAAACTGCGGCGGGAGGCGCTCGGGCATTTCTTCCAGGCGTGGACGGCCTTGTCTCCGGACGTGGCGCTGGCCTCGACACAGCAGACGCCGGGTTTTCTCCGCGACCAGGCCCTGTCCTCCGCCGTGGCGGGCTTGAAATATGCGGAGGCGGCGACGATCCGCCGGATATTCCAAGGCGCGTCGCCCGATGGCCGGAGCTGGGACAAGCTGGGAGCGGGGATGGTCCTGCAATGCCTCGCGGCGAAGGATCTGGCGGCGGTCAAAACCATGGCGGCGGATTTTTCCGGAGGCCTGGGCGACGCCGCGGTCCAGGCCGTGGCGGGAGCTTGGGCGAAAGCCGATCCCGCCGCCGCCTGGCAGTGGTTGGGCGAGCGT
Organism: uncultured Enterobacteriaceae bacterium; assembly: GCA_964596095.1. Lineage (GTDB taxonomy): Bacteria > Verrucomicrobiota > Verrucomicrobiia > Verrucomicrobiales > V1-33 > CAJBME01. Next base: position 26,466 of record CAZQUC010000007.1, on the reverse strand, counting down.
GGGGAAGACGCCCGGCGATCCGACGCGGGCGAGGCCGTGCTCAAGCACTGGGCGCAACGTGATCCGCAAGCCGTGGGGCCGTTTCTGCTCGTCAAAACACCCGGTGCGCCGGACCGGCTGAGCACGGAGGCCGCCACCATCGCCTTGCGCGGGCTGGCCAGCCAGTCGCCGGAAGCGGCGGCGGCTTTTGCCAAGGCATATCTGCCGCCGGAGCAACTGCGCGCGAAGATGACGGAATTGATTTTCGGTTTTACGGAAGCCTCCAATAACGCGGCGGGGTTGTGCGAGGTGGCGGAAATGCTGCCCGAAGCGACCTCCAGCGAGCAGCAGGCTTTCACGAATATGCGTGGCTCGCCGGAAAGCATGCTGAAGATGTGGCGTCTGATCGCGGCCCAGCCCGCCAGCCGGGGACAGCGCTTGTTGCTGAAGGAATTCGCCCGTGTCTTGTCCGCGGATGCGCCCGCGGCTTTTCTTCGCGAGGCCATGGCCCTCCCCGATGAAGCCAGCCGCGAAGCGGTGCTCAAAGAGGGGCTCACCCAACAAGGAGAAACGTTCCCTGTCAGCAGCACGCCCGACTGGCGGAAAGAGGACGCGGAAGTGCGTGAACTCATCAGCCAACTCCCGGCATCCCTGCGTCCCGCAGCCGAACGGCGCTTGCTGTTGCGCCTCATCACGCATGATCCCCAGGAAGCCGTCGCCCGATTGAACGAGAATCCGCCGCTCGCGGCCGATCCCGAAGTGGCGCGAACGCTGGGCCAGGAAATGGCCCGCATCGATCCCGCGGCCGCCGCGACCTGGGCCACAAGCCTTCCCGATGAAAGCGCCCGCGCCGAGGCCGTGGCTGCGTCCGTCCGCAAATGGGCGATGACGGATTCCCTCCCCGCGTCCGAATGGGCGGGCGCGCTGCCTCCGGGGGCGGAACGCGACGCCGCCGCCAAAGAACTGGCCTCCTATCTGTCCGGGAACGACCGCGAGGCGGCACTGGCGTGGGCTGTGTCCATCGGCGACGACGCCGCGCGCTTGAAGTCCGTCCAGAACGTGGTCCGCGCTTGGGCGAAGCATGATCCGAATGCCGCGGCAGAAGGCATCCGTGCCAGCGCCTTGCCGGAGGCGGCCAAAGACGCGCTCTATCAAGCCTTGCAGGAGCAACGCTGAGCCCGCCCTCACGTCATCAAACCATGAAACCAAACTTTCGTCCGGGAATCAACGTGCTGGCGCTGCTGCTCGCGGGAGGCGCGGCCTTTCTTGTTGGCGGCTGGGCGCACCGCCGGGGGCAGCCCGCTGCGCCGGAGCAAGTCACGACGGGCGCCCCCCAGGCCACGCCACGGCCCGACTCTCCTCTCGTCAACGCGCTGGAAACGGCGTTGTCCGAGCAGCATCCCCTGCGCCGCGCGATGGCTCTGGAATCGGCGCTAGCCGCGACCACGCCGGGAGCCTTGCGCGCCCTCGCGGAAGCTCATCTGCACGACAAAGATACCTTGGGCCTCATCCTGTCGCGCTGGACCGCGGTCGCACCGCGTGAAGCGGTGGATTGGGCAAAGGAGAAAATTTATTCCGGGGAGAATCTCTGGGAGCAATGGAGAAACATTTTTTCGCAATGGGCGAAGCAGGATGCGGGCGCGGTCAAAGAGTGTCTGCGGAGCGCCAAGGATCTCGCGGTCCAATCCCAGGCCGTGTCCGCGCTGGCCGATGCTCTCATTGTGACCGACCCTGAAGAGGCGCTGGCGCTCCTGGAGGAGTTCCCCGACCTCTGGTCGCTCCACGACAATCGCGACGCCTGGCTCGACCAGGATCCCGCCGCCGCTGCCCGGACTCTGGCGCGCTATCCTTTGGGATTCGGCCTCGGCGGCATGGAGATGCTCTATGAAGCGGCCGCGCGCTGGGCGCAGCGCGATCCGCAGGCCGCCGCGCAATGGGCCATGGCCGAAATGGAGCACCGCCGCGGTTTCGAGAACAACGCCACCCTGGCCAATATCGTCAAGGTCTGGGGTCGGACCGATCGCGCCGCCGCGCTCGACTTCGCCCTCCGGGTTCCGGACGCGTGGCGGCTCAATTTCGCCGGCACGGACGTGCTCAAGGAATGGGCCGGTTCCGAGCCGGCCGCCGCTCTGCAATGGCTGATGGAAGCCCCCGTGCGCGGCGAAGCCCGCTCCAATGCGCTGTGGGAAGTGGCCGACGCCGCCAGCCGCCGCGACCCTCAGGCGGCCGCCACCTACCTGCTCTCGCTGCCCGACAGCCAGGCGCGCGACAACGCCCTCCATTCGCTCGGCTGGGCATGGGCCCAAACCGATCCCTCCGCCGTGCTCGCCGCCAGCGAGCGCCTGGAAAGCCCGGAGGCCCGGGAAAATTTCATTTCCGGTCTGGGCCGGGCCATGGCCGAATCCGACGCCAAGGGCGCCGCCACCTTCGCGCTCGGAATCCCCGAGCAGCCGCTGCCGTTTTACCGCCACATTCTTTGGGGGTTGAAAGACCGCGGCGGCATCCAGGAGGCTTACGACTGGGTGACCCAGCTCCCCGAGACCGTCGGCGCGCGCCTGGCCGATAATTTCCTGTCTGTCTATCGCGATGCGACCAATCAAATTAACGAAGCGCAAAACCTGCCGGAGGGGCCGCTAAAAGCAAAAATCGTCGAGTCCACCCTGCGACAATTTTTCGAACGCCAGCCCGAACAAGCCTTCACCTGGACCTCCGGACTCGAATCCGGCCCCCTGCGCGACAGCGCCCTCCGCGCCCTCGAACGCACCGAACCCATCGAGCACCCGGACCACTGGAATCCGCTCAGCGAGACGAAAAAAGCCGAATGGTTGCAAAAGCTGCGCGCGCCTTGAAGGGACGCCATATATCTGGTCAACCAATGAGCTCCTCAACCAACTCCAGGAGAAATCTGATTATCCTGATGATTTGTGTCATCAGGAGTCCACAGCTCTCAATATCTTTTCCAGGCCTCATGGTTGCTTGATCTCCTGAGTTCAAGTCTGTGCTCGTCGAAACGGTTTCCTGCGATCATGGCCGGTTCGGCACCGAGACGGTGGCAGTGCCCGCGCGGGCGTCCGTGGCGGGCAGCGGCTGGGTGGGAGCATACTTGAGTGGATCGCCACCGGGCACGCCGACCACGCCGGCCAATTGTTCGGCGCTGCCAGGAGGCAATGATGCTTGCCAGCGTCCATGGGCGTCGGCTTGCACCGTGGCGAGTTCGGGCGCGTTTTGAAAGCCGCTTTCATTGCCGGCGGATGTTTGCCGGAGCACCACGCGGGCATAAGGAAGCGGTTGCCCATCGGCTCCGAGGGCCACGCCTCCGACCTGTTCCGACGGCGAAAGACTGAAGGAGTGCTCCGAAGGCACTTCGCCCATGGAAAAGGACGCCACGGGGGAGGCCAGGCCGGGCGCTTCGGCCCGCAAGCGCAGGGCGGTGCGATCCAGGTCCACCCCGACCGGAATAGTGGCGTAACCTTCGGCATCCGTCTGGTAAGGACGATTCGGCAGATCGAAGGAATACTGACGTCCGTCCGCCCAAACCTGCGCGTTCGGCAACGGCGCGCCGTCAGGGCCGGCGACGCGGACCCGCACCATCTCCCCTTCCGTAAGGCCCGGCCCCCAGCCCAATTTGTCCACCACATCCAGCGTGGCTGCGTCCCATTCCCAATTGAGCGCGGTTTCATAAAGCTCCCCGCCGTAGGCCATGTTGATGACTTTGTCATAACCGAACGCGCGAAGGATGGGCACGGCGTCGCCCCATTCCGCGCGTTGCACTTCCTTGATCTCGGCGAAGGTCCGGCCGTCACGGAATTCCAGGTTGCTGAACTCGTAGCCGTAGGCGGGCGTTTCGACGCCAGGATCGGGATGATCCTCCTGCGCGCGAATATTCATGCCCTGATTGGACTTTCGCGGGGAAGTCAGCGCGTCGGCGGTGACGAATTCGGGAACCAGTTGGGAAAGATATTCCGGGAAATGACCATAACGCTCTTTGTAGGCGAACAGCCCGGCATGGAGTTTCCGCAAATGCTCCCGGTCGATTTCCTTGTGCCGATCTTCCTCGCTCTGGGCAGCGGCAGACGCGGCGGCACTGGTTGATCCCTCGGTCTTGGCGGCTTCCGCCTCGGACGGGATGCGGATCGATGGAGGCCGCACCGGCTCCGCCTGTTGAGACACATCCTGCGGACTCTGCACCGGGCGATGCCACAGCCACCAGCCGCCCGTGATCACGAGCAAAAGCAGCCCTGCGGCCGAGATCAGTTTGGTCCGGGTTTTCATGTCGATGAATTTACCAACTCAGAAGCAGACAACGCAAGCGGGAGATCATCACGTGAGCCGGCGAATGTCCTCACCCCGGCCGCCGTTCCCGGCCTCCCCCCGCATCCAGCCAGCCAGCGGCGTAGGCGTCGAAGACGCGCCGGATGTCGTCTCGCGCACGGCGGAAGGCGGCAAGCTTGTCTTCCTCCGTGCCCTCCACGTGCGCCGGATCGTCGAAGGGGAAATGATGACGGTTCACCTGGCCGGGAAACAGCGGACACGCCTGATCGGCATGGCCGCACACGGTGATGACGGTCTCCACCTCCTGCGTGAGAAATTCCTCCAGCGACTTGGAGCGATGCATGGAAATATCGAGACCGATCTCCCCCAGCACCGCGACGGCGAGCGGATGGACGTAGCCCGCCGGTTTGGAGCCGGCGCTCGCCACCCGGCAGGCATTGCCCAAGGCTTGTTGCAGGATGGCTTCGGCCAGTTGTGAGCGGCAACTATTGCCGGTGCAGAGAATGAGGATCATGAGGGCAAGGATGAAGGATGGAAGACGGCGAAGGAAGCTCATGGATCGGCCGGGCGGGCCGTGACGGGGCAGCAGGTGGCGGGTAGGAGGGCGCAATGGAGGGGCACGGCGAGGAGGGCTCCCACCACCGGCGCCAGCAGGTAAATCCAGAGCCCTTGCCAATGACCGCTCACGACGGCGGGGGCGAGCGAGCGGGCGGGATTCATCGACGCGCCGCTGACCGGACCGGCGAAGAGCGCGGCCAGCGCCACCGTGCCGCCGATGCCGAGGCCGACCACGGGCCAGCCGGCCTGATCCGGCGCGGACACGCCCAGGATCACCAGCATCAGCAAGGCGGTGATGATCACTTCCAGGACAAAGCTCTGTCCTGCCTCCTCACCGGGAAGGGTCGCTCCCAAGACGCCGCTCTCTGGGAACAGCGCGCGCAACAGCCCGCTCGCCGCCAGCGCGCCGAGACACTGGGCCGCCACATAGCCGGGCGCGCTCCGCCAAGCGAACCGTCTTGCCACCGCCAGGCCGAGGGTGACCGCCGGATTCAAATGCGCGCCGCTGGCCGGGCCAACGGCGTAGATCATCGCCATCACCACCAGACCGAAGGTCAGCGCCACTCCCGCATGGCCGATGACCCCGCCCCGCGTTTCCTCGACGATGATGGCTCCCGTGCCCGCGAAGACGAGCGCGAACGTCCCGAAGCCTTCCGCCAGCCAAGCTCTCCCAGCCTCCCGTTTCATCTTCTCCGGCCTCCAACTGACAGGGCCACAGGGCGGGAGGCCGTTTTCATCAAAAGCCGGCGGCGCGGCCCGGCCAGTTTTTTGGGGCCAGGACAACAACTGGCCTCCCGTCGGGCCAACCGCTCATGGGCGCGATAGGCGTCGTCTTGCCACACAGCCTCCGTAGCCGCGTCGGCCGTGAGGAGCGTTCCCAAGCGGCCGAGGAACGCGCGGACGCGGCGTTCCAGCCGGTAATAAATCCATTTTTCGCAACGCTCGTGCGCCAGCAACCCCGCCTTGCGCAGAATCTGCACATGGCTGGACACCGACGATGGCGGCATCTGCAGGATGTCGGCGAGTTCGCAAACGCACAGCGCCTCATCGAAAACCAAGCGCACGATCCGCCAGCGTGTCTCGTCCGCCAGCGCGTGAAAGAATTGAGCCGGAGCCATCATCGACAAAAGTCGTAACGAGAAATTTCGTTGTGTCCAGCCCCTCTTCGAGGGGCCGGCGCGGCGCGCCCGTCACGCCCTCCGGCCGGCCATCATCTCGAAATGAACCCCATGATTCACCGATGGCTCGCTTCTCGTTTGGCGTTCAGGGAAGAGGCGGAATCCATAACGTGGGTTTGTCACGGGCGCTCCACGAGACGAGGGAGCGCCGCCGGCCAGGGCGTCGGGCACGATCACGCCTAAAAGAGATGAGAATCGTCTTGCCTTGGGCTCGGCTTTTTCGCTACAACGCGCGGACGGCCTTCCGCGCCCCCCGCTTGACAACCCCTTGGCAAAACACCCCATGAAATCCCCGACTTATTCCACCTCGCGCCCGCGCCATGCCCGGTCGCGGTCACCGATCGCCCTCTCGTTCCTGGCCCTTGCGGCGTTGGCGCCCGGCTCGCCGGCCCGGGCGGATCTGGTCACCGGGTTGGCGGCGTATTGGGACTTCAACGGAAACCTGGAGGACACCGCCGGCGCGTATGATTTCGCGGCCAGCGACACGGACGACCATGCGACGTTTTCCGATGAATCGCTGGCGGGGTTCGGCGCGGGTGTCTTCGGCGAGGCTTACGAAGGGACCGGCGGCGGGGACAGCTACGCGATCGTGCCGGTGTCCGAGGATATCAGCGGGCTGGCGACGGGCCACATCAGCATCGCCTTTTGGTTCCAAGCCGTGGGGCCGACCTCCACCTGGCAGGCGGCGGTGGCGTATGGCGAGGGCAGCGCGTGGCGGGTGGCGCGCCGCGGGGATAACTCGCCATTGCAACTGTCCTACGCGGGCGGGGTGGCCGATATTTATTCCACCACCACCTTCGGCACGCCGGGCGCGCCGGTCGCGGAATGGCATCATCTGGTGGCGGTGACCGAAAGCGGCGTCGCGACCCGGCTCTACATCGACGGCGTGCTGGAAGCCACCGGCGGCGCGCCCACCTTGACGGACAACGGCAGCGCGTCGGTGTGGATCGGCGGCAATCCCCAGGCCGGCGGGCGCTCCTGGAATGGCCGGCTGGATGACCTGGCGATCTGGAATCGACCGCTCTCGGCGGCGGACATCGCGCGGCTCTACACCGAAGGCAAAAACAACGCGAAGAGTTTGGCCGAGCTGCTCGCGGCCGAAGATATGGATACGGACGGGGACGGATTGCCCGATTTCTGGGAGATCGCGCATTTGCCCGCCGGAGCGCACACCGACAACGGCTCGACCAATTCCGCCTTCGGACCGGCGGGAGACCCGGATGCGGACGGCTCGACCAATCTCCAGGAATTCACCCGCGGCACCGATCCGCAGAATCCGGACACCGATGGCGATGGCTTGCCGGACGGGGTGGAAACCGGGACCGGCGTCTGGGTCAACGCAACCAATACCGGCACCGATCCGCTCCGGGCCGATACCGACGGCGATGGGTTGGCGGATGGGGTGGAAAATCCCGACCTGCCTTACAATCCCGCCTCCCCCGCCACCCAGCCGGGCACGAGTCCGCACAATCCCGACTCCGACGACGACACCTTCTCGGACGGGATCGAGATCGCCTATGGCTCGAACCCCACCGATGCCGGCTCCAATCCGGACGCCGGACTGCCGATCACCGATGACTTTGCCGACGGGGTGCTGGACACCGCGCGTTGGCAGACGGATTTGACCATTCCGCAAGGCGGCGCGGCCGTCACCGAAGAAGGCGGCCATCTCAGGCTGGTCGGTCGCGGGCATTTGGTGACGCGGAAGGAATTCGACCCCGTGGAAGAGGGCGGCCTCTACATCACCGGCCAATGGACCTTCCGCTCGGGCGACGACTTTTTCCAAGTGCTGACCCGCAGCGACGGCCTTCCCGCCGGGGAGTATGGCGAAACCCAGGAAGGGATCGAATTTTACGCCAGCCAGACGGACAACAGCTTCAACATCAGCGTGCGTGGCGGCAGTTTCTCCGTGGACTCCCAGCAGCGCACCGGTGGAGTGACCCTGACGCAAGACCGCACGTTCGCGTTCACGATCATCGATGATGGAGAAAGCCAGCTCTCGTTCCGGCTCTCCGAAGTCGGGAATCCCGGCAACACGGCCTTCATCACCGCCAATGTAAACAGTTCGGAAGCCACGGCCAATTACATCGTGTTCCACAACCGCGAAGGCGGCGGCCGCACCGCTCATTTGGAAGAGGTGACGATCGGCGCCCTGACCGATACCGACGGCGACGGGCTGCCGGATTTCTGGGAAGAGGCGCACGGATTGAACAAGGAAGTCGCGGATGCCGGCGGCGACCCGGATGCGGACGGGCTGAGCAATCTGGAGGAATACCAGCGCGGGCTGCATCCCAACCAGGCCGACACCGACGGCGACGGTCTGACCGACGGCAAGGAAACCCACTCGGGCGCCTGGACCTCGGCGAATGACACCGGCACCGATCCTCTCAAGCCCGACACCGATGGCGACGGTCTGACCGATGGCGTGGAAACCAACACCGGCGTGTATGTCAACGCGCAGAACACGGGCACCGATCCGCATCTGCCCGATACCGACAGCGACGGCATGGGCGACGGCGCTGAAGTGGCGGTCGGACGGAATCCCCTGAACCCCAGCGATGGCGAAGAAGGGCTGCATGTGGAACTCTCGGCCTATTGGACCTTCGACAACACGCTCGACGACATCGCCCATGCCGCCGGCCATGCTTATAGCACGGTGGCCGACAATGGCAGCTTCACCGGCGAGCCGGATGTCGGCTTCACCACCGAGGCGCTGCTGGGTTCGGGCGCGTTGGAGCTGAATGGCGGCGCGGGGTGGGTCACCGTGCCCAAGAGCGCCGATACCATCGGCAATCTCTCCACCCGCAGCGTGTCCGTTTCCCTGTGGGTCCAGGCCGAAAACTTCGATACCACCTGGCAGGCCGCCATCGCGCATGGCGAGGGCTCGCATTGGCGCGTGGCCCGCGGCTCGGACAGCTTTCCGGCCACCCTCTCCTACGCGGGCGGAGTGGGCGATATTTATTCCGGCACCACCTTCGAGCCGCCGACCGACTGGATTCATCTGGTGGCCGTGACCGAAGGCGGCGTCGGCTCGTATCTCTACATCAATGGCGCGCTGGAAGCGACCGGCGGCGTGCCCAATCTCGCCGTGAGTTTGGCCGCCGCGCCCAATCTTTTCATCGGCGCCAATCCGGGAGCCGGCGGCCGGGAGTGGAACGGGAAGATCGACGATGTCGCGATCTGGTCGCGCTCATTGCGCGAGGAAGAAGTGGCGGAAATTTACGAAGCAGGCATCGCCGGCAAGGGGCTGGGCGAGCTGCTGGGATTGGCGCCGTCCGCTCCTCTCGCCATCACCGCCTTCTCCTACAATCAAACGACGCGGCAAGTCACCCTCACCTGGACCTCGGAGGAAGGCGCCAACTACGCCATCCGCTACAGCTCCGATCTGAGCGATTGGACCAACGCCGCCGTGGCCTCCCATCCGGGCGCGGCCGGAGCCACCACCACCCACACCTTCGCCCTCCCCGCCGCCGTGGAGACCGCCCCCACCCTCTTCTTCCGCGTGCAGCCGGCCACCCCGTGAGCCTTCCCGTGGATCGGGCTTCGCCGTCTCCACATGCTTTTTTTCAGAAAGCTGACACATTGGAGAACGCTCACGCGCATTTCTGGTGATGAGACTGCCAAGGCTCGCCGTTTTTCTTTGCTGTGCCGGATGCGTGGCGTCCGGTGGGGCGGCGTGGGCGCTGGATCAGAACGCCAATCAGCAGAGCGATCTCTGGGAGTTGGCGTATGATTTTTTCGGGAGGTCGCCGGAGGGAGACGAGGATGGGGATGGGTTCAGCAATGCGGTGGAAAGCTTGTTCGGCACCGATCCCCGTTCTTTCTATTCCCGGCCCGAGTTGCGGATCGAGCACGAGGACGGCGCGGTGCGGCTGTGGTGGGAGGGGGTGGCGGGAAAAACCTATCGCCTCAGTGCCAGCAACGATTTGCGCGCCGATTCGTGGCAACCCGGAACGCCTCTCGCGGCCGCTCAAAGCGGCCCGCTCGCCACGACGCTGCCGGCGGCGGAGCGCCGTTTTTTTCGCCTCACGGCTCAAGACGTCGATTCCGACGGCGACGGGCTTTCCGACGCGGAGGAATTCCTGATCGGCTTCGACCCGGCCTCCGCGCACACGCAGCGATATGACCAGGAAGACCTGCCCCGTGCCATCGCGGGCCTCACGGCGGAAAACACGATCACGGTGAGCGTCTATGATGACACCGCGAGCGAGCGCTGGCCGGATCCGGTGCTCTTCGTGGTGCGGCGCGCGGGCGGTTTGCAGCCGCTGGCGGTCAATGTCGCGTTCGGCGGCTCGGCGACGCGCGGTGCGGATTACACCACGCCCGCGGTGGTGGATTCCACGGTCGTCTTCCGGCCCGGCCAGCGCGAGGTCTTCATCGAAGCCGTGCCGGTGGCCGACGCGGAGGATGACGAGCCGACCGAAACCCTCACGCTGACCGCGCTGCCCGGTCCGGGCTACACGGTGGGCGCGCCCGACACGGCAACCGCCCAATTGCTTAACGAAACCGCCACCAGCCCACCCTCGCCCAAGGAAGCAGCACGCTTTTTGCTCCAGGCCGCGTTCGGGCCGGATCAGGATGCGCCCGACGATCTCGACCAGATCCCGGAGAATGTGGAGGAAATCCAGTCGCTCGGGTTCGCGAGCTGGATCGAGGATCAATTCACGCGCCCGGTGGGACGGCTGCAGCCGTTTGTGGAATGGGTGGATGCCTTCGGCAGCGAGTTGGAGATTTACGGCGACGCGAAAAATCACGCGTGGTGGAATCGCGCGATGGGCGTGCCCACGCTCCGCCCGGACGAGCCGGCGACACAAGCGCCCGATCCCCTGCGCCAGCGCGTGGCCTTCGCCCTGAGCCAGATTTTCGTCATCTCGGACCGTCTGGAAGACCTCGGCGTCGAGCCAGCGGGCATGGCGAATTATTACGATCACCTGCTCGCGCATAGCTTCGGCAATTACCGCGACCTGCTGCGCGGCGTGGCCTTGCATCCGTGCATGGGGTTGTATTTAAGCCATCTCGGCAACCGCAAGGCCGATCCCGACGCCCGCGTGTTTCCCGACGAAAACTTCGCGCGCGAGATCATGCAGTTGTTCTCGATCGGCCTGTGGGAACTCAATCCCGACGGCACGCGGCGACTCGACGCGCAGGGGCAGCCCATCCCGAGTTATACGAACGACGACATCACCGAATTCGCGCGCGTTTTTACCGGGCTCGCCTTCGGTAACAACGATAACTTCGGCCTGTGGCCACGCGATTTCACCGTGCCGATGAAAGGCTGGGACGCCGAGCACGACCTCGGCCCCAAAACCCTGCTGCGCGGCCAGACCACGCCCGCGCGCAACGCCAGCCCCGGCAACACCGGCGCCGCCACCCTCGCCGACGTGGACGCCGCCATCGACAATCTTTTCCATCATCCCAACACCGGCCCCTTCATCAGCCGCCAGCTCATCCAGCGCTTCGTCACCTCCAACCCCAGCCCGGCCTACATCGGGCGCGTCGCCGCAGCCTTCGCCGACAATGGCGCGGGGGTGCGCGGCGATTTGCAGGCCGTCATCAAGGCGCTGCTGCTCGATCCCGAAGCACGCGATCCCGCCATGATGAATGAGCCCACCTTCGGCAAACTCCGCGAGCCGTTCCTGCGCTGCGTCAACGTCGCCCGCGCCTTCAATGCCACCGCAGCGGACGGGTTCTATGCGCTCGACGCCTTCAACCTCGACCACGCCCAGCAGCCGTTCAATTCCCCCAGCGTCTTCAACTTCTATCTACCCGGCTACAGCCCGCCCGGCGCGCTGACCGAGGCCGGGCTGGTCGCGCCGGAGTTCCAGCTCATCAACGCCGCCTCGGTCCACACCGGAGCCAACTATTTCTGGAACGCGATCACCGGCGAACTGCACCGCTGGGGCACCGGCCGCGCGTCGCGCGCCACGCGGCTCGATCTCATCCAGGAAATGCGGCTGAACGTCCCGCCCGCGGCCTTCGACGGCGCGGGCAATGTGCTCGACCAGCCCAATGTCGCGCCGCTCGATCCCGACCCGCTGCTCCGCCGCCTCGACCTCGTCCTCACCGGCGGCACGCTCCGCGCCGAGCAATTCCAAATCATCCGCGAAGCTCTCGACCGCGTGCGCTCGCCGATCTGGACCTGGCCCAAAGAGCGCCTCCGCCTCGCCATTTACCTCATCGTGGTCTCGCCGGATTTCAATGTGCTCCGATGAGAGCGTCTGGAGTGTGGAGACCACCCTTTTCCCTCTCGAAAGTCGAAAGTCTGAAGTATCTGCCGATGCGCCTCCCGCCCATTGCGAGCCCGACAACCGGCGGCTTGAGCGATCCATTTCAGAGGGCGCTGGATTCGCCGGCGCGATGGGATTTCCACTGCCTCACGCCGGATCAAGGCTCGCGCGGGTTCGCGACGAAGTCCCCTCCCGCGGTGGGCGGGACGCCCATAGGCGTCAGGTTAGCGGATTGCATTTTCTATATATCTCTTTGATAATGTGTGAATTTTGAAAAAATCTTCACGCGGTGAAGGCCCTAACGAGGCCTCGCCCTCCAGCCCAGGGTTGGCGTGACGAAGGAGCGCCTACCCTGGGTCCACGCCCCCATCTCCATCGTGGCAACCGTAACGCGGTTGTGACCCCGTCGCGGGATGGTTTTCCTTTGCCTGACACACCCTCCGTCGAGGCCGAAACCCCGTTGGGGTTTCGAGATGTGGGAACGCTGACCCAGGGTAGGCGCTCCTTTGTCGCACCAACCCTGGGCTTTGAGTCACAATCCCTTTGGGATTGACGCGAGGGGAGTCGTTAACCTGACGCCGATGGGCGGGACGCCCTCGCCACGAATCACGACACTTTCTTCAGCTTGGTCACGCGGCCGCCGACGACCCATTCGGTGACGAAGACGTTGCCGTCTTTGTCGAAGGCGGCGTCGTGCGGATGGACGAATTTTCCCGGCAGCCATTGCGAGCGGTTCTCCGCTCCGCGGAAGTTCTTCGTTTCCTGGATCTTCTTGATCCAGGCCGCGTCGTCGTTAAGGCGCGCGACGACATTAAAATTTTGATCCAGAAAGGCGAGGCGGCCGATGAAGACCTCGGTGCATAGCAGGTATTGACCGCGGAGGTCGAGCGAGGCAGGCCGGTCGATATTGGGCACGACACCGAGCGACTGGCCGTCGAGGGTCATCAATTGCAGGCGGCTGTTGGCGCGGTCGCACACGACGAGGCGCGGGATGCCATCGCGATCGTCGAGCCAATGGCCGTGCGGGGTGTCGAATTGGCCGGCTTCCTTCCCCTTGCCGCCGAAAGTGCACAAGTAGCGCCCATCCTTGTCGTAGCGATGCAGCCAACTGCTGCCGTAGCCGTCGCCCACATGCCAGCCACCGTCGGGACAGAAGCTGATGTTGGTGGTGTTGAACGGCTGCTGGTCATCGTAGCGATGGGACTCCGGCGGCGGTCCGCCCTCCCACACCACCTCGCCGCGCACCGTCATCTTGGTGGCTTTGTGGGGCGGCGCGCCCTTGCGCGAGAAGCTGTTGGGCGAGAGGTAAATGAAGTCCTCGTTGCCTTCGCGGCGGATGTCGATGCCGTGCCCTTCGCCCTGATGCTGGGGTGCCAGCGAGCGCACAAACAGGCCGTCGGGATCGAAGACGAAGACGCTGCCCGGGCCGCCGGTATGGGCGATGTAAACGAACCCCTGGCTGTCGAAGGCCACGCCGTGCGACGCGCCGCCATAGTGGTGGCCCTCCGGCAGCTTGCCCCAGTCGTGATGGCACTCGAATTTGAACTCGCCCTCGCCGATCACGGGATGCTCCGGCTCGGCGCCGCGCAAGAGGAGTTGCGGCGCCCCGAGGACGGTGGTGGTGATGGCGGTGGAACGGAGGAAGCGGCGGCGTTTCATGGGGCGAAGTCGAACGGGGTTTGAGGTGGAATGAGCGGGAGCATTGTGGCGAATGCCCGCCGCCTCGGTCAAGGAACTTTCCGCGGCAACGGGCGCGCCGCTTACGCCTTGAGCGACCACGGGCCGCGCAGCGGACGGGTCACGAGGGCGTTGGCTTCCTCATCGTCGGGGAAGGATTCGGTGAGGGGATCGAAGGTGAGGGGGCGGCCCAGCGCGGCGGAGATGGCGCCGAGGTGGGACAAGGTGGCGGCGCGTTGCGAAGACTCCGGACCGGCGGCGGTGCGGCCGCGGCTCAGCACGGCATCGATGAAATTGCGGTGATGCTGGTTGGAGACGAACAACCGCTCGTCGCTGTCCTTGAATTTGACCTTGTGCAAATCGTCGGGGCCGAATTCCAGCCGGTCGTTTTCGGTGAAGATCCAGCCTTTCGTGCCGACGAATTTGATGCCCCACGCTTTTTCATCGGTGGTGCTCGTCATGATGACGCGCAGGCCGTCCGCGTATTGGTATTCGATGCGGAAGCTTTCCGGCGCGTTGTAAATGCCGGCGGGACGGCGGGCGATGTTTTCGGCCTTGATGGCGAGCGGACCGGTGTCGTCCTTGTTCGCCCCCCATTGCACCACGTCGAGGAAATGCACGCCCCAATCGGTGATGTAGCCAGGCGCGTAGTCGTTGACCCAGCGGAAATTGTAGTGACAACGCGCCGGCGTGTAGGGCGCCTCCGGGGCCGGACCGAGCCAGCGCTCGTAGTCGAAATGCGCGGGCGGGGTCTCCGGTTTTTCCTCACCGGTGTAGCCGTCGCGGATGCGGAATTGCCCCGGCACGCCGACTTCGATCTGCTGGATCTCGCCGATGTAGCCATTGCGCACCCATTCGCAGGCAAGCCGGGTCTTGAGGCTCGACCGCCGCCAGGTGCCGCATTGCAGGACGCGCTGGTGCTGCTTCACCGCCTCGCACAGCGCGCGGCCTTCGCCGATGCTCGCGGCCAGCGGCTTCTCCGCATACAGATCCTTGCCCGCGGCGGCGGCGGCCACGGCGATGACGGCATGCCAATGGTCGGGCACGGCGATCATCACGGCGTCCACGTCGGACCGCGCCAGCACTTCCTGGAAATCACGCGTGCTGTCGCCGTCCTTGAGTCCGGCCAGCTCGGCGGCCGCCGCGCGGTGGTGGTCGTCCACGTCGCACACGGCCACCACTTGCACGCGCTTGTCATTGAGAAACGTGCGGAGATTGCCGGTGCCCATGCCGCCCACGCCGATGCAGGCCAGCCGCACTTTGTTGCTCGGGGCCGTCTCCTGGCCGAGCCCCAACACGCGGGAAGGGAGAACGAGCGGAGCCGCTCCGGCGGCGGCGGACAGAGCCAGAAATCGACGACGTGAGGACGTGGGCATCATGGAGCGCAGGATTGAATATGAAACGCCAAAGGGTCAAAAGACGGATGGGCGGGCGATGGCTGATGCATGGGATAGGCATTCCCCTTCCTTGTTCGTCCGCAAGCTTCATGTTCGCAAAATCCTTCCCTCAAATGAATGCCGGACAGCTTCCGCCTTCCGGGCATAGGCAAGCAATGTAATGACCGGTTTGAGGATTGGCGCCACAGGCGGCATTGGATGCCCGGCGGCCGCTCCCGGCTTTCACCGTTCCTGACAACGGGAAACCGCCTCGAACGGAGAAGATTATTCTTTGCACATCAGAGACGCATAGGCAGGATGTCTTTTCATCCGCCATGCCTTCCACCTTTGCCAAACTGTTCTCCGCCGCGCTCCAAGGCGTGGACGCGCTGGAAGTGGAGATCGAGGTCAATGCCGCGCCCGGCGACGACATGAAGCCGATGATGATCGTCGGCCTGCCCGACGCCGCGGTGCGCGAAAGCCGCGACCGCGTGTGGACGGCGATCTGGAACAGCGGGTTCAAACCACCGCTCGGCCGCTGCACGATCAACCTCGCCCCCGCCGATCTGAAAAAAGCAGGCGCGGGGTTCGATCTGCCCATCGCTCTCGGCCTCATCGCCGCCAGGGAAGACGCACCGGCCGGCTTGTTCGACGACTATGCCATCGCCGGCGAACTGGCGCTCAATGGCGTGGTGCGGCCGGTGCGCGGCGTGCTGCCGCTGGTGTTGGAAGCCCGCCGCCGCGGCCGCCGCGCCGTGTTGGTGCCGAAGGAAAACGCGCTCGAAGCCAGCGTCGTCGCCGGCATCACCGTGTATGGCGTGGGCACGCTCGCCGAAGCCTACCGCCATGTGGACGGAACGTTTCCCCTCCCCTCGGAGCCGCGCCGCGATCTCACCAAACTGCGCGAAACCCAGCCGTGGGACATCGATTTCGCCGACGTCAAAGGCCAGGCCGGCGTCAAGCGTGCCATCGAAGTGGCCGTCTCCGGCGGGCACAACCTGCTCATGGTCGGCCCGCCCGGCACGGGCAAATCCATGCTCGCCCAGCGCATCGCCACCATCATGCCGCCACTCAGCGAAGAGGAGGCCATCGAAACCACGAAGATCCATTCCATCGCCGGCCTGCTCGACGCCCGCCGCGCCTTCCTCACCACGCGCCCCTTCCGCAGCCCGCACCACACCATCTCCGATGCCGGATTGTTAGGCGGCACCAGCAACCCGCAGCCGGGCGAAGTCTCCCTCGCCCACAACGGCGTGCTTTTTCTCGACGAATTGCCCGAATTCCGCCGCTCCACGCTCGAGGTCATGCGCCAACCGCTGGAGGATGGCAAAGTCACCATCTCCCGCGCCGCCGCCACCATCACCTACCCCGCGCGCTTCATGATGGTCGGCGCGATGAACCCCTGTCCCTGCGGGTATTACGGTGACCCCAAGCGCGAATGCCGCTGCGGCGGGCCGCAGGTGCAGCGTTACCGGCAACGGATTTCCGGCCCGTTGCTCGATCGCATCGACATCCACATCGAAGTGCCGCAGGTGGAATTCCGCGAGCTGTCCCGCGCCGAGGCCGGCGAATCTTCCGCCACCATCCTCCGGCGCATCGAGCAGGCCCGCGCCGTGCAGGCCGCGCGCTTTGCCGGCGAGCGCCGCGTCAGCTGCAATGCCGCCATGACGCCCAAGCTGCTCAAACAGCACGCGCGCCTCGACGAGGAAAGCCGCCACATGCTGGAACAGGCCATGGACCAGATGGATTTCTCCGCCCGCGCCCACGACCGCATCCTCAAAGTCGCCCGCACCCTCGCCGACCTCGCCGGCGCCGACGCCATCGATCCCAATCACATCCTCGAAGCGGTCAACTACCGCACTCTCGACCGCACCCTTTGGGCGTGAAGGGCGGCGGTGATCACGGGGACGTGATCCTGAGCGCGTCGCCGTGTCCGGCGAAGGAAGAGGAGCGCCCACTCCCCTCGCGGACCGAAGCACGCTCCTGACAGCCAGTCAGTCAGTGGCGAGAACCTCCGCTCGCTGGCGATAGCCCTCGGCACGGGGGGCATCGCCGGATTCCTGGCACGCCTGGGCCAGAGAACGCAGGCATAAAACGAGGTGGAGCAAGCGGCCGCGTTCGCCCGGTGTTTTCCGGGCATGGAGGTCCGCGATGCGGACGGCATTCTCCAGCCATGGGACGGCCTCGGCCGCGCGGCCGGATTTGAGATGGGCGAGTCCGACGCGGAAATTGCTGTGCGAGATGTTGAAATCATCCGGCCCGGAGCCGCGGGCCACGTGATGGTGCCAGGCGGTGAAATGAGCCAGCATCGCCGGATAATTGTGCTGCGCTTCCTCCAAGGAGCCGAGGGCCAGATCGATCGAGGCCAGATCGTCCTCGAGTTGTGGGTCGGCGGGATGCGCGCCGGCCAGTTCTTCGAACAAATGGTGGGCCAGGTCATAGGAGGCGCGGGCTTGGTCGAAGGGGCCGGTGTAGGCCAACGCATGCGCGATGGCGCGATGGGCCACGGGCACGGCGCGCCGGGAATCGGCGGCAGGATGAGCGGCCTTCCAGGATTCGGCTTCGCGGAGCAGTTCGCGGGCCGCGGCGAGAGCATCGGCGTAGCGCCCCAGCGTCATGAGGTATTGCGTGCCCTGGAGTTGGGAGCGAAAGACCGCGGCATGAAACGGGGGGAGATCGCCACCGGCGCGGCGGGCGGAACGCGCCAGCGCGCCTGCCTCCGCATAGAGGGCTTCCGCCTCGGTGGTGAGGCCGCGGTTGCCGATGACATCAGCCTTGATGGTGAGCACTTCGGCGAGAGCGAGCGTGCTCTCCGAGGTGTGGCCGCTTTGCTCGTCCTGCCGGCGGTAGTGGGCGACGGCGCGTTCCAGCGTGGAGTCCATCGCGGCGAGGTGGCCGGTGCTTTCGAGGCGCGACCGCAGATCGGTGAGGAGGAATTGCACGATGTCGTTGGTTTCGGCTTCGGCCTGGCGGGCGGCGGCGCGTTGGGCGGCGGCTTCGCGGTAGGCGTGCCACGAATAAAGCGCGGCCGCTCCAAGGACCAGCACGAGCACCGCCAGGACGGCGGCCAAGCGCGCGTGGCGGGCGAGGCGCCGGCGCAGCCGCTGTTGTTCGACCGACTGCCGTTCGCGGCGTCGGGTAGCCTGCTGGAGCGCTTCGCGGAAATCCCCGGCGGTGGCGAAGCGGCGGTCGGGATCGCTTTGCAAAGCCCGCAAGACCACCCCGTCAAACGCGGGATCGACCACGGGGTTGCGCACGGAGGGAGGATCGAAGATACCGCGGGGCAGCTCGCCGGTGAGGCATTCGTAAGTGACGACGCCGAGGCTGTAGATGTCGGACGCCGGGGTGGCGGGAAGCGAGCGGTTGAGTTGCTCCGGAGCGGAATATTCCGGCGTGCCCACGGTGCTGCCGAGGCGGGTGTGCCGGTGGGCGGCGGCCTCAAGGGTGAGGGCGAGGCCGAAATCCCCGAGCTTGGCCCCGCCCGCGGCGGGCAGCAGAATATTGCCCGGCTTGAGGTCGCGGTGGAGCACACCGGCGTGGTGCGCGGCCGCGAGAGCCGCGGCCACCGCGGTCAGAATGGCCGCCGCTTCCGCCGGTTCCAACGGGCCACGCCGCAGGCGCGAAGCCAGGTCTTCCCCTTCCACGAACTCCATCGCATACCACAGGTGCCCGTCAGCGGTTTCACCCGAATCAAAGACGCGGACGATGCCGGGATGATCGAGCTGGGCCGTCAGGCGCGCTTCGTGCCGGAACCGCGCCGCGAAGCCGGGCACGTCGCCGAGAGCGGGCGGCATGATTTTGAGCGCCACCCGGCGGTCGAGTTCGCACTGGCGGGCTTCATAGACAGCACCCATTCCACCCCGGCCCGTGAGCGCCTTGATCTCGTAACGCCCGCCGAACAGCAGCGCCACCTCCTGCGCCGGCGGAGGTGTCCAGGTGGAAAAAGCTTCGGCGCCGACCGCGGCGGCGGGGCGCAACCCTTCGTCGAGCAACGTCACGGCCCAGGCGCCGGTGAGACGCCCGCGCCGGGCGGCGAGGCTCGATCCTTCGACAGGCGATGCAGGCTCAGGCGACATGCTCGCAGATACTATCGCCACCGGAAGCAAATTGTGACGCCGTTGGCGGTGGCTGGAGTCTTTCATTGCCGCGCGCCGGACGAAAGATAAAAATGGGCTACTTCCTCGATGTCGCTCCAACCGTCTGCTCCTCCCGCCGTTTTTCCGGCCACCCGCTGGAGCCTTATCTGTTCCATGGAGGGGACACAGGCCGGGCGGGCGCTGGCGGAATGGTGCCGTCTTTACTGGCTGCCGCTCTATGCCTTTTGCCGGCATGAAGGGCTCGCCCCGGAAGACGCGGAGGACTTGACGCAGGAGTTCTTCCACCGGCTGCTGGATGAAGATTCGGCCTGGCTGCGCGCCGCGGGTCCGGAGCGCGGCCGGCTGCGCACGCTGCTCATGCGCGTGTTGAAGCGGCGCATCGTCGATTTTCGCCGCCGGGCCACGCGGGAAAAACGCGGCGGAGGACGGGTTTTGTCGCTGGATGTGGCGGGTGCGGAAGCGCTGCTGGCGGCCAGCCCGGCCGCGAGCGCGGAAGAGGAATTTGACCGCCAGTGGGCCGGCACCGTGTTGGACCTGGCGCTGCTACGGCTGGAGGCCGACTACCAAGCGGCGGAACGACGGGCGCAGTTCGAGGTGCTGCGGTCGTTTCTCGGCCTCGACGGCACGGCAGCCGATTTGCGGCACGTGGAAACGGCCTTGGGCCTGGGCGCGGAAGCCGCGCGCAAAGCCGTCTCGCGGTTCCGCGAACGCTTCCGCGCCTCGCTGCGCCTGGTCATTGCGGAAACACTCAGCACTCCCAGCGAGGAGGCGGTGGACGCCGAACTGCTGGCCCTTCGCGCCGCCTTGCAGCGGGCCATGGGCGGAAAATAGAGCCCAGCATTGGCGCTTTGATTTGGCCCCTTCTTTGGAGCCGCGAAAGAACGCGGACATGAACGAGGCGTGCGTCTGGAAAAATTTCGGGGTGAGGGTGTCACACTCGCGGGCTGGTGACGATTGGAGGGGTGATCAATTGAAAGATCGCGTCATCCCGGATCCCCATGAAAAGTTCCATCTCATTCCCTCAAAGCCAATTCCTGGCCATCTTCGGCCTGTTGTCGGTCCTTTGCTGCCTCCTGGCCGCGGAGACCGCTGTCGCGAAGACCTTCACAGGCCGGGCCGGGGAGAGATGCAACCCCAACGACCCGAACGAGCCGATCGGCCACCCCGGCGACTGGAACCACCCGAAAAATTGGGGCACGCCCTGCGACCCCGTGCCACCGCCCGGCGCGGGGGAAACGGCGACCATTCCGGCGGGTTTCACGGTGCATGCGGGGGGGCTGACGCTCGGGGAGCTCAATCTGGAGGGAACCCTCATCGTCAGCGGCGACTGCCACATTCACGAACTCAACATCACGGGCAACGGCCAACTGCTCTCGAGCGGAGACTGGCGCACCATCACCATCGGCACCGTTTTCAACATGGAGGGAGATTCCATCGGCGCCCACACGCTCCTCCCTCCGGGCACCGTGATGAACTGGAGGAAAGGCATGGTCTGGGGCGATCTCACCCAGAGCGGCGGGGCGCTCCTCTTCATCACGACGGACGCCGATCACGTCATCAATGCCTGCACCCTCCACCTGAACGGGGTCACGACGTGGAACGGCAACGGGAGGATCCTGCAAGGCGGCTATTTCGAGACGACCGCGAGGATCATCAACAAGGGCACTTTTCTCGCCGATGGCTCAGGTTCGATCGAGACGGAGGGCAGCGAACGGAGATTCACTTTCGAAAATGCGGAGGAGGGGGAATTCATCAAAGCGGGGCCGGGCACGGTCACCACGTTCACGAGGGCGGGCCGCGTGATGGAATTCCTGAACAAAGGGATCATCAACCTGCAAGCGGGGGTTTTTGAGTTCAAGGAAGGCCAGCTTTCGCTGCGCAACGGCTCCATCGTCGAGGGGGAAGCCGGCCGGCTGCGAAGCAACGGCGCCGTCCTCTATCTCCCGCCCGAGGAAATCATCGGCGTGACCGGCACGATCGAATTGGCCGGCGGCTACATGGAGGGCGACGCCAGGATCGTCGGAGAGGGCGGCACGTTCCACTGGACCGGAGGCCGCATCGGCACCATGCAGGGGACTGTCGAGTCTCCGCGCCCGGCGACGCTGAACATTCCCCCGGGCATGACTCTCTCCATCAGCGGCGACGGCGAGAAACGCCTCGGCACCTATTCCTCCACTTGCAGCCCCTGCCACCGTCAGCATGGGGTGATCGTGAATCAGGGCACGGCGGTGTGGTCCGGGGAGGGCGACCTCGTTGCCGGCCACGGGAGCGGACACATCATCAATGAGGGCACTTTCACGGTGCTGAACGACCGCAGTTTGCGGACGGATGGAGGCGACGGGCATTTCACCAACCGCGCGGGCGGGACGCTGCGAAAGCA
Source organism: uncultured Enterobacteriaceae bacterium (assembly GCA_964596095.1). Classification (GTDB taxonomy): domain Bacteria; phylum Verrucomicrobiota; class Verrucomicrobiia; order Verrucomicrobiales; family V1-33; genus CAJBME01. The sequence continues at coordinate 4,722 of CAZQUC010000007.1, read as the reverse complement.
GACGGCGGGCACGACGACCTTCGACCCCGGATTCGGCCTCACCAGTTCCGGCGTGATCGACGTGGCCGGCGGCGAGGTGCTGATGAAATCGGGGCTGTTTCTGAGCGATGGCTCGGCGACGACGGGAGCGGGCCGCCTCATCAGCATTGGCAGCCTGCGCGTGGCGGGCGCCTCCACTATCGCGGGAGAAGGAACGGTCGAACTCCGCGCCGACATCCTGCGCACCGGCACCGAGGAACTCGGCCCCGAGGGCACGATCAAAACCACTGGCAACGGGAAATTCGAGTGGACCGGCGGCCACGTCAGCGGCGTGCTCAACATCGACACCGGCTCCCGTTTCGACATCCTCGGCCCCGAAAACAAACACCTCGGTTATCACCACGGCCCATGGGACAATGTTTGGGGGATCATCCACAATCGGGGCGCGATCACCTGGACCGGCACCGGCTCCATTATCGATGTCAATACCGGGCGCTTTTTCAACGAAAGCCTCTTCGTGGTGAGAAGCAGTGCGAGCCTCGGGGTGAACCAGTTCAACAACCTGAGCGAAGGCGTGCTCCGCAAGGAGACGGGTGGGGAAACCACCGTGACCGAAGTAGTCGGACCGCTCAACAACTCCGGCACCATTGACGTGGCCTCCGGCGAGTTGCGGGCGAAGTCTTGGCTCTTGCTGGACGACGGTTCGATCACGACGGGAGCGGGCCGCCTCGCCAGCATTGGCAGCCTGCGCGTGGCGGGCACGGCCACCATCGCGGGAGAAGGCACCGTCGAACTCCGCGCCGACATCCTGCGCACCGGCACCGAGGAACTCGGCCCCGAAGGCACGGTCAAGACCACCGGTAACGGGAAATTCGAGTGGACCGGCGGTTACATCAGTGGCGTGCTCAACATCGCCCCCGATTGTCGTTTCGACATTCTCGGCCCTGAAAACAAACACCTCGGTTTCTACTTCGCATGGAACAATAATGCGCCGGGCACCATCAACAACCGGGGAACCATCACCTGGACCGGTCCGGGCGGGATCATCGACCACAATACCGGCCATCTCTATAACATCGGGAGCTTCAATGTGCGGACGGACGCGCCCTGGCAGGGGCGGCTGCATAACACGGGGATTCTCGACATCGGCGCGCCCTCAGGCAGCGTGAACTTCGCGGGCGCCTGGTTCACGCTCGCGCCCGAGGGCACGCTCCGGACGGAAATCGCGGGTGTTTCCACCCCCCTCGGGCGGATCAATGCCGCGAGCTCCATCACGCTCGGCGGCCGCCTCGAAGTCCGCCTCGCCCCCGGCTACCAGCCCGCCCCCGGCGATGCCTTCCCCATCATCAACAAAGCGACGGGAACCTTCACCAGCGTGACGGAGCCCGCGAACCAGGCCTTCCGGGTCGCCTACGCCGAGGGCGAAGCCGTTACCCTCACCGCCATCGTGGCGACACCCCGCACCGAGGAGGAATGGCGGGAGTTCTTCTTCCCCGACAACCCCAACGCGCCCGAAGCCCAGCCCCTGGCCGATGCGGATCACGACGGCATTCCCAATCTGCTCGAATATGCCTTGGGCCTCCACCCGCGGCAGCCCAACGGCTCGCCGATCGAAGCGGTGGACGGCCCCGGCTCCACCGTGTCCGTGGACGGGGTGAGCTACCTGGCCTGCCGCTATCGCCGCCCCGCCGGAGACTTCGCGCTGAGCGACATCCACTATCTCCCGCAGCGTTCGACGACCTTTGCGGGAGGCAGTTGGTCGGTGGAGGGTGTGGTGGAGCACAGCGTCGTATTCGATCCGGAAACCTCGACGGAAACCGTGACCGTGCGCTCGACGCATCCGCGCGGCTCGGGCCCGGAGTTCCTCTGCCTGGCCGTGACGCTGACCCCGCCCTGACCAGGCCCGGCGTCTGAATCCATTCCGCGGAAAACCGTCTTGCGGTTCCGCACGTGGAATTCCGCGAGTTGTCCTGCGCCGGAGCCGGCGAAACCTCCGCCACCATCTTCCGCTGCATCGAACATACCCGCGCCATGCAGGCCGCCTGCTTCGTTGGCGAACCCCGCGTCAGCTGCAATGCCGCCATGACGCCCAAGCTGCTCAAACAGCACGCGCGCCTCGACGAGGAAAGCCGCCACATGCTGGAACAGGCCATGGACCAGATGGATTTCTCCGCCCGCACCCTCGCCGACCTCGCCGGCGCCGACGCCATCGACCCCAATCACATCCTCGAAGCGGTCAACTACCGCACTCTCGACCGCACCCTGTGGGCGTGAAGGGCGGGCCGAGAACCCGTTGGTCGGTGGGCTCCGACCACGTGGCCGGAAAATGCCGCGCGGAACCGGCGCTTCGATGAATGCCCATGAGGTTCGCGCAAAGGGCGCCAAGCCCGCAAAGACTAAAAAAACTTTGCGGGCTTGGCGCCCTTTGCGCGAATCATTGGAATGGCAGAGGTGGGAGAGGCCCTTCATGATTTTTCCTTGCCAAAAACGGCCGCGCCCGCTGAACTGGCGCCCGCGGCGGGCACGAGTCGCGCGATCCGCCGCCCCTTCAACAACCATGGCAACGTCATTTCCGATGAAAGCACTCTTCGTAAACTGTGTGGGCTGGCTGGCCGTTTCGGCTCATGGCGTCCTCGCGGAAACCGCCACGAAAACTCCCGAACTCAAAGCGTTTCCGGGAGCCGAAGGATGGGGGGCCGCGACCGCTGGCGGGCGCGGGGGCAAGGTGATCAAGGTCACCAATCTGCATCCCTCCGGGCCGGGCAGCCTGGCCGAAGCCTGCGCCACGGAGGGGCCGCGGATCGTGGTCTTCGAGGTCAGCGGCGTCATCCGCGGCGATATCCGCATCACCGAACCCTTCCTCACCATCGCCGGCCAAACGGCGCCGGGCGCGGGCATCACGGTGGAGGGCGTCATTTCCAGTTATGATCACGGCGCGCATGATATCATCATCCGCCATCTGCGGGTGCGCCGGAAGCGCGACCTCGGCAGCGGCGGCGACTGCATTCAGTTGGGCGGACGCGGCCCGAACCAGACGGGCACTTATAGCATCGTCCTCGACCATTTGTCGCTGAGCTGGGGCAATGACGAGGTGATCGACCTTTACCATGCCCATCACGTCACGATCCAGTGGTGCGCTATCGAAGAATCCGATGACAAGGGCCACGACGAAGGCGCGCACAATTTCGGGATCATCTCCGCGGCCGAGGACAGCGGCGCGGTTTCGATCCATCACAACCTGTGGGCGCATCATGCCCGCCGCATCCCCTGCCTGGTTCCGTATCGGGAAAACGCCGCGGGAGACTTCTGCAATAATTTGATTTACAATTGCCGTGGCGGCTACGCCGACGACGGCCATGGCCAGCGGGCGCGCAGCCCCGTGAATCTGCACAAGAATTATTATAAACGCGGCCCCCAGACGCTGGCCCGGATGTATCCTTACGCCTTGTCGCCGGCGATGAGCTATTATGTCCGCGACAATTATTTCGAGGACTGGGGGATGCAGGGCCATCCGAAACCTTGGAAATACCCCAATCAGCCGGGCGGCGTGCCGCGGTGGATTCAATTCAACAACAACGGGGGCGAACTTGACGAGCCCGCCGCCGTGCCGCCGATCTCGATGGTCGAGGCCAAAGAGGTTTACGATCTGGTGCTGGCGCGGGCCGGATGCTGGCCGCGGGATCAAGTCAGCCAACGCACCGTCGAGGAGGTCAAAACCGGCGGCGGCGCCTGGGGCCGGAACGCTCCGCTGGAGCCGACCGACGAATGGTTCCTGGAAGGTCTCACGCCGGGCCAAGCGCCCACCGACACCGACGACGACGGCCTGCCCGACGAATGGGAAACCGCCCACGGTCTCGATCCCAACGATCCCGCCGACGCCGCCAAGCTCGTGCCACCCGGCAAATCTCCCGAAGACCGCCATCAAGGCTATCCTTACATCGAGTTTTATCTCAACGATCTGGCGGACAAGCTGGTTCCGTGATTTTCCAAGCCGCCGCCGGCACCTCGGACCGACCCGCACCCGATCGACGTCAGCATCGGCGGGGTGAAGCCTCAATCCACCATTCATCATTTTTTTGTCTGCCCGCGGAGGTTGGCGGCAGTGTGGGGGGCGATGAGCGCTTTTTCCGCAGCCATGACCGATCAGGAACTGCTTCGTCGTTTTGCCGAGGACGGCCGGGAGGCCGCCTTTGCCGAGATCGTGCATCGTCATGCGGGCTTGGTCTTTTCCACCGCCTGGCGCCGCAGTGGTTCCCGCGAACTCGCACAGGAGGCAGCGCAGAATGTCTTCGCCGCGCTGGCGCGCAAAGCCTCACGGCTGGACGCCGCCGGAGGTCTCGCGCCGTGGCTGCATCGCGCGGCGGTGTTGGAGACGGTGGCGCTCGTCCGTCGGGAAACCCGTTACCGCCAAGCCATGCAACGTCACCAGCACGATCCCTCCGTCCAGCCCGCCGGGTTCGAGGCCACCACCATCTGGCAACAGGTGCGCCAAGTCGTCGATGAGGCGCTCGCGTCGCTCGGCGCGGCGGACCGGCGCGTGCTCCTGCTGCATCATGTGGAAGGCCGCACCTTTCCTGAAATGGCCGCACTGCTCGGCCAGTCCGAGGCCGCCGTGCAACGCCGCAGCCACCGTGCCCTGCAAAAACTCGCCGACCGCCTGCGTCGCCGCGGGATGCCCGTGCCCGTGCTCGCGCTGGGCGGTGCCTTGACCACCGGCCTCGCCGGCGAAGCCGCGGCCGCTCC
>CAZQUC010000006.1:15945-27534 GCA_964596095.1 uncultured Enterobacteriaceae bacterium | reverse complement strand
GCCTCTTCCTTCGGCGCGCTGGGCACGGGCGTGAAGTCTTTTTTGTTTTCCAGCACTTTGTCCACGATGCCGTAGGAGACGGCTTCTTCCGCGTTCATCCAGTGGTCGCGGTCGGCGTCGCGCTCGACCTCTTCTTCCGTTTTATTGCAATGGCGGGCGATGATGAGGTTGAGCCGCTTCTTGAGCCGATACATGTGGTTGACACTGCGCTCGACGTCGGAGGCCGTGCCGCGCGCGCCGCCGGAGACCTGGTGGATCATGATGTCGGCATTGGGCAGGGCGAAGCGTTTGCCGGCCGTGCCCGCGCAGAGCAGCACGGACCCCATGCTGGCCGCCATGCCGATGACGTAGGTGTTGATGGCGCAGGTGACGAACTGCATGGTGTCGTAGATCGCCAGGCCGGCGGAGACGCTGCCGCCGGGGCTGTTGATATACAAATGGATGTCCTTCGCCGGATCGGTCATTTGCAGGAAGAGGAACTGCGCGATGACGGCATTGGCGACCTGATTGTAGGGGTCGATCTCCGAGCCGATGAAGACGATGCGATCTTTCAAGAGCCGGCTGTAGATGTCGTAGCTGCGCTCGACGCGGCCCTCGTTTTCGACCACGATGGGGATGACGTTGTTGCGCAGATCGCCATGCGAGAGGCGATGGAGGTCGTCGGGGGTGTAAGAAGAAAGCGGGGGGCGATGATGAAGAATGTGCATGGCGTGAAACGGGGAAATGGGATGTGCGGGTCGCGGCTACCAAAGCCACGCCCGGCCGGGGAGTCAAGCCGGGTGGCGGTTCCAGTGGGTCAGGCCGGCGGGAGGATTTCGGCGGCCTCCTGTTGCGCGGCGAGGGCCTTCTCGAACTCCTCGGGGCTCGATTCTTCCACCGTGGCATGAGCCACCACCAGGTCGAGCGTCTTGCGCACGATGATGCTTTCGCCCAGGCGCTGGATGGCCTGGCGGTCCTTGGCCAGCTTTTGCAATTGCGGGCGGGTGATCCGCGAGCGCACGGCGTGCTGGATCAATTCCTGCCGGATGTCGTCGGGGGTCGCCTCGATCTTTTCCGCTTCGGCGATCTTGTTGAGGATGAAGTTCGTCTTCACGTCATACTGCGCCTGCTGGGAGGCGGCGCTGAAGATGTCTTCCTGGTGCTCCATGATTTCCTCGTCGCGCACGCCGCGTTGCTGGTTAGCCCGCACGAGCTCGGCGGCGCGTTGTTGGGTGGCCTGCCGGACCAGGTTTTCCGGCACAGGGAAGGCGACTTTATCATTGAGCGCCTGCACGGCCTGCTGGCGCTTGTGCAGGTCGAGCCGGTGTCGGAGTTCGGCTTCCAAGGTTTGCTTTACGGTTTCCCGGAATCCCTCCACCTTGTCCGACAAGCCGGTGCTCCGGACGAAGGTCTCATCCACTTCCGGCAGCGCCTGCTCTTTGATTTCCGTGAGCGTGACTTCATAGGTGAGTTCTTTGCCCGCCAGCACGCCAACGTGGAAATCCTCCGGCAGTGTGACTGTCACCCGCCGGGTTTCGCCTGTATTCAGGCCGGCGAGTTGCGGCGTGAAACCGGGCAGGAAATTCGGCTCCTGGAGCCGCACCCACCGGCCCGCGCCGTGTTGCAGGCCCTCGGGCGCGTCCGGAGCGACTTCGCGCAGAGCGCGGCCTTCGGCAAAGGCGTCGTAGGCGAGCACCGCGATGTCCCCTTCGGCCAGCGCCCGACCTTCCACCGTGGAATATTCAGCCTGGCGTTCGCGGAGTTCCTGGATCGCCTGCTCCACATTTTCCTCCGTGACTTCGATCTTCGGCGCTTTGATCGTCAGTCCCTTGTAATCCGGCAGTTCGAATTCCGGCGCGACGATGACCTCGACGGAGAAACGGAACGTGCCGTCATCGTGGAAATTCGGCTCCTTCACATCCAAAGGCGCCAGCACCTCCAGCCCGTCCTTCCGGCTGCCCTCGCGATAGCCTTCGCCGATGAGGCGATCCTGGAGTTCCTGTTCAATCTGCTTGGAATAACGCCGCGCAATCAAGGCCGCGGGCGCCTTGCCGGGCCGGAAGCCGGGCAGCGCCGCGCTCTTGTGGTAGAGCTTGGCAATCTCCGCGCGCTGGCTTTCCACCTTCTCGCGCGGCACTTCCACGCGGATGGTCGCTTTGCAATCGGGCTGTTTCTCGACGGTGATATTCATGGACTTGACGGCAGAGATGGGAATCAAAAAAACGGGTTGGAAATGACCGGTGACGACAGTCCGTGGCCGGGCGCGTCAAAGGAAAAAACACCCGCCGCCACCAGGAGGCGGGCGCAAGAGGGAGGCGAGCATAACCGTCCGGCCCGTTTTGACAAACGGATGGTGCATCTTTCGTGAGTTGCGGGACGGCACGGCGCCTCCGCTTGCCCGCGGCAACGGCTTGTGGTAAGCGGGCGGTGTGCTTGGGTGGCTGCTGCGAATCCTGGCCTTGCGCCTGTTGGCTCGTCCGGTGTTGCGGTTGTGCGTCGGCCTCACGGCCATTCCAGCCTTCCGCTTCATCCGGAGGCGCTGTTTCCGGCTCCACGAGATCAATGCCCATCTGGAAAAAGACATCGAGTTGTGGTTCCGCGGCAGCTTGGTCCTCCTCGTGGCGACGGCGAATATGGAGCACCATCTTTTCGGCTGGGTGCCGCTGGATTTGCAGGGGGACTATGCCTGGCTCGCCGTCGGCCTGCGGCTGCTGCTGGCCGTCAGCGTGGTGGAGTTGATGCCCGATCAGGACGTGTTCGCGCTGCTGCACCCCGGCCCGCCGCGGTTCGACGAATGGTTCGCCATGGGATGGCGCGAGCTTTGCCGGCGGTGGCGTGAACTGGCGCGCGGCGTGTGGTGCCTGCACTTGCGCCGCTCCTCGCCGGTGCTGGCCATCATGGCCGCGATCTTCGGCGGCCCGCCGGGTGACAAGGCGCACTTCATCGGCTGGATCTGCTACGGGGCGGCCATCGCGCAATTTCTCATCATCGGCCTGATGACCAACCGCGACCGCGCGCTCGACATGCTGCCGCAAATCGAACGGCGTCTGGCCGAGGCCCGGCAGGAGGCGCTGGAGGAGTTGGAACTGGAGCCGGGTGATTTTCCGGCCCGGCCGCCGGAGGCGTGAAGGGAGGGCTGGTCTCATGGGGCTTACGGATCCGATATGCCCCATAAGCCCCATGCTCATTCGGAAAATCACGCAAACTCCACCGTCGCACGCACGGGAAAATGATCGGAGGGCCAGGCCTCGGGCGCGCCGTCGCGGAGGATGTCGGCGTCGAGGACGGTGGCGGAGGGCGGCACGAAGACATAGTCGATTTTCGCCCGGTCGATGGCGCCGCTGAAGCCGTGCATGGTGCCGGATTCGGCGGCGGGCATTGTGGGATGCGCGGCCCGCCAGGAATCGACCAGCTTCAGAGGCCCTTCTTTCAGGTTCGTGACGACCACGTTGTCTTCACCCGCATTGAAATCCCCGGTGAGGGCGAAAGGCGAGATCGTGCCGTCTGCAGCCAGCACCCGCTCGCTCAGGTGCGTCACGATTTGCGCCGAGCCTTTCTCGCGCGCTTCCTGGGATTCGTGATCGAGATGAGTGTTGTAAAAATGCAGGGTCCGGCCGGTGGGACGGTCGAGCAGGCGTGCCCAGGTGCAGACGCGGGTCACCCGGTTCTTCCAGGTCATGGAATTGGGCACTTCCGGGGTATCCGACAGCCAGAACGTCCCCGATTCCTGCACCTCGAAACGATCCTTCCGCGCGAGAATGGCGGAGTATTCGCCCTGGGTCTGCCCGTCTTCGCGGCCGACGCCGATTTCCACATAGCCCGGCACACGGGCCACCACGTCGTCGAGCATCGGCCGCAACGCCTCCTGCAAGCCGATGAGGTCGGCGTTGTCCTTCTCAATGAGGGCCGCGGCTGCGTCGCGCCGCGCGGTCCAGGCGCGCCATTCCGTGTCTCCGGAATTGATATAGCGCAGGTTGAAACTAAGCACCCGCAGCCGCAGCGGCGGCGGCGGGGAGGATCGGCGGGCGCAGGCCCCGAGCGCGCCGGTGGCGAGCAGGGTGGAGAAAGTGCGGCGGTTCATGCGCGAAACATGGCGCGGCCAGCGGTGGCGCGTCAATCGTGAAACGACCGGCCGGAACCCGAAGGGGAGGCCGGGGCGGTCATAGATTCAAGCACGGGAACCACACCCCCCTGAAAACCATCGGTCCCATGTTGGGGGCGACGTGATGCTGATCCAGATCGGCAACCGTGATTCCTTCCCGCACCGTCGTGCCAGGAACGTTCACGTCGATTTCGTATCCCGCTTCCCGTAGGAGAAAGACCGCATCTTCCAGTGAGTAAGCGGAAACTCCGAACTGTCGAATCATGCCCACGGGGGGCTCGATCCAATAGGTGGTGAGATGCCGGTCTTGGATCATGAGGGCGGGCCTACTCTTCGTGCTGATGCTTCGTCGGAACCGCGTCCAGCTTCGCCGGTTCAGGGAACGGCTCCAGCGGCATCGGGTCGTCGTGGGCGAGATACTGCTCGCAGAGGGTGAAAAATTCCGCCTTGGTGTCCACGCGGCGGATGGCGTGCAGGAACGCGCCGGTCGGCTCGACGCCGGGGGCGAGGAAGTTCAGATACTTTTTCATTTTCTGCACCTGCTGGGTTTCCTTGACGCCGGGTGAGGTCACCGCCTCGTAAAGTTCCCGCACGTAACGGAGCACGTCCCGGCCGGTGGGGAGGGTGGGGGCTTCGCCGCGCAAGTGCTGGCGGATGTGGCCGAAGAGCCAGGGATTGCGCACCGCGCCGCGTCCGATCATGAGGCCGCGTGCGTCGGTCTCGCGCAGCACGGCGGCGGCGCGGTGGATCGAGTCGATGTTGCCATTGGCGAGCACGGGGCAGGGGAGAAGGGCGGCGGCGCGGGCGATGGCCGGGTAATCCACATCGCTGCGGTAGCCGCCGGCCACCGTGCGGCCGTGCACGGTGACGAGATCGACCGCGTGCTTGGCGAAGAGCGGCAGCAGTGCGTCGAAGACCGCCGCGTCGTCGAAGCCGAGCCGGGTTTTGACCGTGAGCTTGATCGACACCGCCTCGCGCAGCACGCCGAGCAGGCGGTCCACGAGCGGCAGGTCGCGCAACAGCCCGCCGCCAGCGCATTTGCGGTAAACCACGGGCGCGGGACAGCCGAGATTGAGGTCGATGGCGGCCACGGGGCGCTGCTGCAACTCGCGCGCCGTGCGCGCCAAGGCGGCGGGGTCGTTGCCGATCATCTGTGCGACGACGGGCCGGCCGGTGGGGTTTTCCTCCACCGAGCGCAGGATCCATTTTTCCAAGCGGGAATCGGCATGCACCCGGAAGTATTCCGTGAAATACACGTCGGCCCCGCCGCGCGCGGCCATCAATCGCCAGAACGGCAGGTCGGTTACGTCCTGCATCGGCGCGAGCGCGAGCACGGGGGCGCTCCCGCCGAGCTGGGCGGCGAAGTCTTCGCGGTGGTCATCCATCGGGCGCGCGGCGTGCGCGGGCGGCATTGGGTCAACAAGGGCGGGCATGGGCGGCGTGGCGAGCGTGCTTCGCAAGCAAGCCGGAATTCAGGCTTTGTCAGCGAAGATGTTCCCGGTGGGTGACCGGTCGTCGCCGGAATCACTGGCTTGCGTTCTCTTCTTGGGCCGCTTTTTCCTGGGCTTCTTCCAATTCCATTTGCCGCAAGAACCGATCGAGGGGCTCCTCGCTGTCGGGCCAGAGTCCCAGTTCATGGCAAAGACGGGCCAACGCCGGGAAATCATGCCGAAACCATTGGGATTTTTTGATCTCGGGCAGCGTGCGGACACTGGTGCAGGCGAAGCAAATTTCGATCGAGTGGGTCACCCCGTCTTTTTTGTCCAAAAAGAGGAAGAGGTGATGAGGCTCATAGCAAGCCGCGGGGGTGAGGCGTTTGGTCTTGCTGAACACGCCCTCCGTCAGTTTTTTGATCTGCGCGGCGCTCAATTTGGCGGACTTGATAGCCGCCTGTTTCAACCGGGCCATGTCCACCGATGATCCCCGCAGCAGCGAGAATCCGCCCTCCGGCGGTTTCTGGGCTTCCTCTCCGGGCAATTTGAAACGATACCCCACCACTCGCGCATCACCGGTCGGCGGCCAGGTGGCTCCGGAGACTTTCACCAGCGGGGTGGTCGCCGGCTCTTCACCATGAAGGAAAAGGAATGGCGGCGCCAGAGCCGGCACGGTGGCAAAGAGGATGGCACGTCGTTTCATGAGCGCGGAATGATCATTTACGCCAGGGAGCGAGGCAATCTATCGAGATTCGCGCGCTCAATAAAATGGCCGCACGCGCCTTTCGGCGACGTGCGGCCTTTATCCCCCCCAAAAAAACTCAGGAATGGGCGCGTTCTAGTGATTTTTCTTAATCCCGGCAAGAATAAAATTCAGATCGGCGCATTTTTTTTCGCGGGCCGTTTTTTTTGCGGAGGCGGGCAGGTGGCGGGAAATGATCCGAACAGAGGCAAATCTGTTGCCAGCGGGCTTGTTGGCGACGTAATCTCCCTGCCATCACGCCCGTTGCCCGCCATGCCATCCGATCCATTCCGCCGTCCGTCTTCCGCCCACTCCCATGGCCGTCAGGCCGGTCCGCGACGCGGGTGCGCGTTGCCGCCGCGGTTGTTGATGGCCTTGGCGTTGGCGGCCTTCGCGGTGGTGGGCTATTTCATGAACACGCGGGTGGAGACCAATCCCATCACCGGCGAAGCGCAGCGCATTCACATGAGCCCGGAGCAGGAGATCGCGCTGGGCTTGCAGGCGGCGCCGGAAATGATCCAGCAGCACGGCGGGGAGGCGGCCGATCCGCGGTTGCGGGCCTTGGTGGACAAGGTCGGCGAACGGCTGGTGGCGGCCAATGCCAAGGGGCCGTGGGCTGAGTGGTTCCACAATTACCAATTCAATTTCCATTTGCTGGCGGATGCCGAGACCATCAATGCCTTCGCCTTGCCGGGCGGGCAGGTGTTCTTCACCTATGGCCTGCTGAAATTCCTTGAAACCGAGGATGAAGTGGCGGGTGTGCTCGGCCATGAGATCGGTCACGTCGTGGGACGCCATTCCAACGAGCAGATGCCGAAGTCGAAGCTGTGGGCGCAACTCGCGCAGGCCTTGGGCATGGGTATTTCGGAGGGGGGCAGTGGCCAGCAGATTTCCACTTTGCTTTATCAGGTGAAGACGACTTCTTACGGCCGCGAGCACGAGAACGAGGCCGATGAATTGGGGGTGAAATTCATGGTCAACGCGGGCTACGACCCGGAGGGGATGATCAAGGTGATGCAGGTGCTCAAGGAAAAGACCGGCAGCGGCGGCGGGCCGGAATTTCTCAAAACGCACCCCGATCCCGGCAACCGCATCGAGCATATCAAAGCGGTCATCGAGCAAGTGCGGCGCGAGGGCACGGGGATCGATCGGACGGCGCCCGCGCGTTGAGACTGCGGCTGCGCTTCCCGAGCGGGGGAAGGGTGTTGCCGGAGGCGCGAAGCAGGCCGCGCCGCGAGGGGCGGTGGTGAAAAAAGATCGCCGGCTTGTAAGCGGCTCGTTATGATCCAAAGGATGGGAACGTCCGCCAAAACCACCCGGGCCGGCCGCCGCCGGTATTTCTGTTTCGCCCTGACGCTGGCTCTGGCCGCAAGCGTCGGCGCCGCCGATCTCCGCCGTCAGCCGCCCAAGGATCTGGACGGATATTTTCCGTGGACGCCGCCGGATTCCCAGAAGCAATGGGTGGTCCGCGCGCAAAAAGTGCGCGAGCAGATGCGGGTGTCGCTGGGGTTGTGGCCGCTGCCGTCGCGGGAGCCGCTGCGGACGGTCATCCATAGCCCGGTGGCCCGCGAGGGCTACACGGTGGAGCGCGTGTTCTTCGAGGCGATGCCCGGTTTTTATGTGACGGGCAGCCTGTATCGTCCGGCGGCGGGTGTGGGAGCGGTGGGGCCGGACGGACGGCGGGCGGCGGTGTTGTGTCCGCACGGGCATTGGACGAACGGCCGTTTCACGGACGCCGGGAAACAGACCGTCGATACCGAGTTGGCGAGCGACGCGGAAATTTTCCCCACTGCCGCGCGCAGCCCGTTGCAGGCGAAATGCGTGCAACTCGCGCGCATGGGCTGCGTGGTGTTTTTCTACGACATGATCGGTTACGCTGACAGCCGACAGTTGAGCATGGAAATCGGCCACACCTTCGCCCACCGACGGCCGGAGATGAACGCAGCGGAGGGCTGGGGCTTCTACTCGCCACGGGCGGAAGGATGGAACCAGAATATCATGGGCTTGCAGACATGGAACAGCATCCGCGCGCTGGATTTTGTGGCCGCGTTGCCGGACGTTGATCCGGCCCGCATCGGCGTGACCGGCGCGAGCGGCGGCGGCACGCAGGCGTTCATCCTGGCGGCCCTGGACCCCCGCCCCGCCGCGGTTTTCCCTGCGGTCATGGTGGGCACCGCCATGCAGGGCGGCTGCACTTGCGAAAACGCCTGCGGCCTGCGCGTCGGCACGGGCAATGTCGAGTTCGCCGCGCTCTTCGCCCCGAAGCCGATGGCGCTGACCGCGGCCGACGACTGGACCCGCGAGATGCCGACCAAGGGCTTTCCCGAATTGCAGCGGCATTGGGCGCGGCTGGGCGCGCCGGACCACCTCGCGCTCACCTCCCGGCTGGAGTTCGGGCACAATTACAACCGACATGGCCGGGCCGCGATGTATGCGTGGTTCAACCGCCATCTCAGCCTTGGGTTGTCTGACGAAGCGTTGGTGGAGAAGGACTTCAATTTTCTGAGACAAGAGGAGGCGACGGTGTGGACGGCGGCGCATCCGGCCCCCTCAGGCGAGGAGGTGGGGCCGGCCTTCGAGAAAAAATTGCTCGGTGCCTGGGGTGGCGACGTGGCGGCGCGGCTGGCGGAGGATCCCGCCGCCGTGGCCACGGGCTGGCGGACTCTTCTCGGTCGCACGCGGGAGGAAACCGGCCGGCGGTTTTCCCTGGATCAAGCGGGCCTCGCCAAGCAGGAGCACGGCGATTATCTGGAATTGCGCGGAGTGGTGCGCAACGAGACCCATGGCGAGGAAGTGGAGGCGACGTTCCTTTACCCGAAAGCATGGAATGGCGAGGTCATCCTGTGGCTGGAGGGCACGGACACGCCCCCGGCGGCGGCCGTGGCCAAGGTCCAAGCCGGCTCGGCGGTGGTGCTGTCGCGTTTGTTCGCGCCCGAGTGGACGAAAAATCCGCGGGTGAAAAATCCGCGCCAGGCGCCGGCCTACACCTACGGCTACAATCACCCCCTCTTCGCCCAGCGCGTGCATGATGGTCTCACGCTCATCGAGTTTTGCCGGACTAACGAGGCATTCCCCCCGCAAAAAGTGCGGCTGGTGGCCGTGGGGCCGGCGGCGCCGCTCGGAGCCGCGGTGGCCTTGCTGGCCGGCGACGCGCTGGCCAGCGCCGAGGTGGCGGAAACCGCGTTCCGTTTCGCTGACGTGGAGGACGACGAGTCGGCGGATTTTCTGCCCGGCGCCCTCCGTTTCGGCGACGTGCCCGGCCTGCGGAAAGCCGCCGGCCTGTGAGACGTGTGGGACATCAGACCGCCCTATCAGACTCGTCCGACCGCCTGCCCCCCTCACGAAAGCGCCGCCCATACCACGCTACCGCCGCCCCGGTCAGCGTCAGCACCACCAACGGCACCAGCCCGCTCTTGAGCGTTTCGCCGATCCACGGCAGCCATTCGTCGCGCCGCACGGCCTTGCTGGCGCGGGCCAGACCGGCAAAAAAGCCGATGCCGAAAATCCAGCCCGCATGCAGCCCGATAGGTAGCCACAGGGACCGCGTGCGCAACCGCGCCGTCCCCAGAATCCACCCCGCCACCCATAGCGTGGCGAACTCCGCCAGCAGGAAATTGGCATGACCGAAGGTGCCGAAAATGCCCCCCAGCAGCCAAAACCCGGTGCTCGCTTCCACGCCGTCGTGAATGACCAGATCCGGCGGCGCTTGCAGGAAATGCACCGCGGCGAACAACGTGGTCACAAACAAGAGCGCTCCCCGTGTCGACCCCACGCGCAGCAGTAGCCCGAGCAGCACACCGCGGAAAAAAAATTCCTCCATCATTCCCGCACCTGCCGCGCGCATGAGGGAATTTTTCCACACTTTCTCCCACGCGATCGATTTCTTCACCTCGAACACATCCAGTTGAAGATAAAGCATCCCCATCGCCAACAGCAGCCCCGCGCCCAGCGCAAAGCCCGTCGCGAGATCGCGCCCCGCGTAAGGATTTTTCGGCAACAACCATTCCTCCCGCCGCAGCGACAGCGCGCGCGCTGTCGGGACCAGGCAGACCAGTGCCGCCACCAGCATCGCGCGATTGAAAACCCGCGTGAAATCCGCTTTGTCGATGTGCCGATGCAGGTAGGCGAACCCCGGCGTTTCCGTCAACCCCATTGCCTCGATCCACTCCACAAACCCCTTCGCCCCCCAGAACAGCCACGGGGCCAGCGCGGCCCCCAGCAGCAGGGTGCCCAAAGCATAGCCCATGATAATCAAGGGGGTGCGAAATGCGGAATGTGCGGTGCTCACGTTCGTGAAATGGGAGGGCGGGTCGCCTGCTGTCAACCGCGCGATCCCGACCGGCCGTGACCCGTCACGCTCCTCGCAGGCCCAGGGACAACGGCCGGGAGGCCCGATGAGCGGCGCGGCCCTGCGCTCCTGTTCCTGAAAATGGAATTCCGGTTGCCTGGTGAAAAAAACGCTCCATGCTCACCACTGCGGAAAACAGGTATTGAAGGGGAGTTGATAGTTAAAAGTTGCAAATAATCAAAAAATGGTTATTTGCCCTCCAATCCGTCAATGCGGGCATAGCTTAGTGGTAAAGCTCCAGCCTTCCAAGCTGGCTATGCGGGTTCGATTCCCGCTGCCCGCTCCATCCATCAACCCAACACCGCATATGTTCTCAAATCTCTTGGAATCAAGGTGGTATATGATCGCCGCCTTCGCCTTGGCTGGCGGTGTGCCCGCCACGTCATCGGCCCAAACGGTCAACTGCGCCACTGTCGCGCGCCAGGTTGAAAAGAGCGTCAAGGCGCAACCCGAACGAGTCCTGCTCGCCGTGGAGGACGCCATTGTCGTGAACGACTCCTGCGCCTGCGAAGTCGTGAAAGCCGCTATTCAGGCCGCCTCAGCCGGTCCGAAACTCGTCGGCCAGATCGTCTTCACCGCGGTGAGCGCCAGTCCGAAAGATGCCGCCGTCATTGCCGAATGCGCCACCGCGGCGGCTCCTGAAGCCAGGGGCGAAATCAAACGGGCGTTGAAAAAAGCCGTCGGCACGGCCTCGGTGTCGGCTTTGTCCGGCAAGGATCCCGGTGGGAAGAATCCTAAGGAACCGTTCATTCCCGCACCTGCTCCGGACGACGATTTCACCCTGAGTCCGGTGGCCATCGGCGGTGTTTATCTGGTTTATCCCAGCATTGGCGGCCGCTTCGTGGATCACCACTTCATCAAGATCGTCAAGAAAAAGAAGCGGATCATCATCAAGCGCGTGACCGAAACGGATTCCGACGAACCGCCGGACACTCCCGACGACACTCCCGACGACACTCCCGACGACACTCCCGACGACACTCCC
>CAZQUC010000006.1:11066-15845 GCA_964596095.1 uncultured Enterobacteriaceae bacterium | reverse complement strand
CACTCCCGACGACACTCCCGACGACACTCCCGACGACACTCCCGACGACACTCCCGACGACACTCCCTAATTGGCGGGCGCGGGTGTCGGCTGATCGGAGATTTTGGCCTGCAACATGCTCAAACTGAGAGTCTGAGCCTCTCGAAAAAAAAAATGCAGAAAACCGCAAAAACTTCCTTGCCAGTCGGCGTCTCCACGTCTAAATAAACAACGGGCTGATTCCTCAATCATTAATTTCCTCTCAACTTCAACGATGAACAACACAACCTTCGCCGCGTTAGCCGTTGGCTTATCCCTATCCGCAGCTCATGGTCAAGGCCTCCTCAGCATCGGGGCGGACAATGACTATTCGGAAGCGCTTCCGTTTTCCGTCACGTTGGCCTCCACGATTGGATGGGATTCGAACACGAACAGCAGCCATTTCGACGAAAACGATTCCGGCTACTGGCAGAACGGCATCAGTGTTTACCTGCCGATCGGAGACAGGCGCAATCACCTGAACTTGGGAGCGCATTACTCGAATATCTGGTATTTCGATACCCCTGCCGGCGAGGAGGATACGTTCCATAACGCCCGGTTCACGCTGGATTTTGTGAAAGACGTTTCGCCTCGGTTGACGATCGCGGATTCGTTTTATGTCGCTTATGAAAATGAGCCTGATTATGTGATCGGCGGCAATGTGCCACGCGGCAATCAACAATATCTCTACGGCTACAATAATCTGGCCGTATCCTATGCGTGGACGCCACGCTTCTCGACGGTGTCCAGCTATACTATCACGGGGATCTGGTATGACGATGATCCGGGTGATACACGGGACTATTTGCAGCATATTTTTGGAAACCAATTCCGCTATTCGCTCTCCAGAGCTACCACGTTGACCTTGGATTATCGTTTTGGTTTTACGCGTTACGATAACAACGATGCGGCCGAGTCGGAGACCCATTATATTCTTGTTGGGTTCGATCAAGCATTTAGCCCTCGTTTGACAGCCAGCTTGCGTGTCGGTGCGCAGTTGCGCAGCTATGATGGCCCGCAAGGCGACCAAAATCGCCCTTATTTGGAAGCGGCGCTGAATTATAAGGCTGGGAAAAATACCATCCTGCGCTGGTATCATCACTTGGGAGCTAATGATGGTGACCTATCCGGCTTCTACGAAGGCTACGGATACCGCACCGGCCTGACACTTTCTCATCGCGTCAGTGAACAATTGACCGCAAAACTCGCTTTGCACTATATCCACCAAGAATACAGCGACAGCCCGTATGGCTGGGCGGATGAGGAAGACGATACTTTCGCAGGTAGCATTGGCATTGATTATCGTGTGTGGCGCAATATCGGCCTCAACGCTTCCTATCAATATACGGCGACTTCCTCGGATAACATCTTCCGCGATTATGAGCGGCATCGCGTCTCTTTCGGCGTGACGGCTACTTTCTAATCGATATGCGGAGCATCGGAACCAACAAAGGTTGATTCTCTTGTCAGCACGACGATTTCCCCCGATGTGTTCGCATCGGGGGTTTTCGTATTTGACAGCCTATTTTCTCAATCTCGCACATCCCACCCAGTAAAGAACATGAAACAATCCCAACAGAGTGAGGCTTCGCTTCACGCCCTTGACTATTGGCAGGTGATCCGGAACCGATACGGCGTCATCCTTTTGTCCTTCTTTCTGGTCTTCCTCACGGCGGCGATCGTGACGTGGATCATGCCCCGGAAGTATCCTGGCACGGTATTGATGGGGGTGGAGAGATTTAGCGGTGTGTCCAATACCCTGGAAGACACGACGGCCGCGCGGAAGTCCACCGCCGAGGGAATGTTTTTTCTGCCCACTGAATTCAAGGTGATCACTTCAAAGGAAACCCTTTATTTGGTGATCGACAAACTGGGGTTGGTGGAAAAATGGAAACTCAACACCCGCGACGAAGCGTATCAGATGTTGCTGAAAATGGTGAGTGCCGACGAGGAACGCGGCACGTCATTGATCAAGATCGAAGTCCTGAGCACGGATAAGGAAGAAGCGGTTAATATCGCCAACGAAGTGGCCGCCGCGTATATCAGGCGGCGCACCGATATCGAAAGAAAACGGGTGGATTCCGCCTTCCAGACGTTGACTCGTAACTTGGAAGGGCAAGACAAGGCGGTGGCCAACGCTCAGGCGGAAATGCTGGAACTGGTTCAACGCTACAACATCGTCGATATGGGTGCCAGCAATCCTTTCTCGGCTCTCTATGGGAGTGGCGCCGAGACTCCGACGGGCACGCCGGAGCTTTATATGACGTCGCGGCAAATGCAGATGCAGAAAGAAGCGGAGATCGCTGATTTTCAGTCGCAATTGAATATTATTAGAGGCAAGGAGGGAGAGGAACTCATCAGTGCCGCGGCGGCCGTCAATCTGAAGGATCCGATCATCGAAAGCACCTATACGCAATACCTCGCGGCTCAAGCCGAACTGGCAGGTTTGCTGAGAGAGGGCGTGGGCCTCCGCCACCCGATGGTGCTGAGGTTTCAAACGACGCTTGAAAAGTATAAAGCAAATCTTGATACAGGGATCAAGAACCTGAGAGCCAACTTGGAAGACCGTATCAAGACGGCGCAGGACATGCTGGAGAATATCAAGAAGTTGACTGAGGAAAAGAAGGATATGAGCATTGATGAGCGCGGGCGATACACAGAATACCAAATCGCCAAAGATAAATGGGTGCGACAAAAGCAAATCTTCGATCAGATGACAGCGGAAATGGAAAAGGCGCGGATCGTTTCCATGATGCCCAAATCTCCCGCAGAAATTCACGAAAAAGCCGTGACAGCGGAGCGGTTCACCAAGCCCAATGTGCCGCTGCAACTTGGTTTGGGGGCCATCCTCGGTTTGGTGCTCGGACTGGGCTTTGCCTTTTTTCTCGAATATCTCGATACGAGTGTCAAATCGCTGGACGATGTGGAGCGCTATCTTGGCGTGCCTGTCTTGGCGGTCATTCCAAAGGACGTGGGGGTGCTGCACAAGCAAAGCGGCATCAGCCCGGATGCGGAAGCCTACC
Organism: uncultured Enterobacteriaceae bacterium; assembly: GCA_964596095.1. GTDB lineage: Bacteria > Verrucomicrobiota > Verrucomicrobiia > Verrucomicrobiales > V1-33 > CAJBME01. The sequence continues at coordinate 12,804 of CAZQUC010000006.1, read as the reverse complement.
GGATTTTGCGGACGAACATCGAGTTCAACCGCAAGAATGCCGATGCCAACGCCATCACCGTGGTTTCCGGCGGTGCCGGCGAAGGCAAGTCCACCACGTTGGTCAACCTGGCCTTTATCTGCGCCCAAGGCGGTTACAACACGTTGATGATCGACGGCGACTTGCGCCGTCCGAAGCTGCACACCTTCTTCGACATCAACAACTCGGTTGGTCTCACCAACTACCTCACGACCGATTTGCAACTGGAGGACGTGATCCTGCAGACGCCGATCGACAACCTCTATTTCATGCCCTCTGGCATCTTGCCGGCCGATGCGGCGGGGATTTTGAACTCGCGGCGGATGTCGGAGTTGATCGCCGATGTCAAGAATCGTTTTGACTTGGTGCTCATCGACTCGCCGCCGATCCTCGGCGTGTCCGACGCCTCGGTGCTGGCTTCGGAAGTCGATCTGACCATGATCGTGATCCAGCATCGCAAACTGCCGCGCTCCATGTTGCTCCGCGTCAAACAGGCTATTGAGAACGTGGGGGGCAACCTGCTCGGAGTGGTGCTCAACAACGTGGATGTGCGCAGCGACAGTCAATACCAATACTACACGAGCTACTACACCTACTACGCGCCGACCAACCTCGACCCGAAATCAAAGAGCCGTCCCAAGAAAGCGGACGGTGGCAAGGCCACGGCTTCGAAATCGTCGAAACCCGCCCAAGTCGCTTCGTCCGACGATCAGTATTGATCGCGGAAGGGTCTATCTCGAACGAAACTTCAATCCTATCTTCAATCGTTATGAAATCATTGTTTACATTCCTTCTCTTAGGGCTGCTGGTATGCTTCGGCAGCTCTTCGCTCCAAGCCCAGGGGGCCGAAAGTCCCTTGCGGCAAGGGGAACAGATTAGAATCACATTGGCAGGAGTGCCGGCTCAGGATCAACAAAGCATGGCGAATGCTGTTTACACCATCTCCAACGCTGGAACGATTCGGGTGCAATATCTCAATGGAGAAGTGAGGGCGGCTGGATTGACGGCCAGCGTCTTATCTCGCTCGCTTGAGCAAGCCTACAAGAGCGCTGACATCTACACCAACCCGGTGATCAATGTGAGCAGGGCAGATAATGGGGCTACCACCAGTCAGCAAACTGTGACCGTGAGCGGCAATGTCAAACAAAGTGGGCCAGTAGTGTTGCGTCCTGGGATGAGGATTACCGACGCCATCGCGGAAAGAGGGGGGCCGGATGATTTTGGCACGATGAGAAGAGTGAAATTGCAGAGAGGAAGCAAATCCTCTGAGCATAATGTGTCGAACATATCCGATTTGGCTCAAAATGTCTTGCTGCAGCCCGGTGATACCATTCACGTTCCGAAAGCCAATCCGTTTGGCCGGTGACTAGGTGTAAAATCCACAGGGGTGACCCTGCGGGCGGGGATGATTGATTTGTAATCAAGCATCCAACAACGCCTTCGCGTGTGCCAGAGCGGAGGCGGAGCGGCCACCGAGCATGCGGGCGATTTCCTGCAAGCGGGTGTCGCCGTCGATGAGCCGGAGTGACGATACGGTGCGGTCGCCGGTGGTGCGCTTGGTGACTTCGTAATGGGAAGTGGCGAGCGCGGCGACCTGCGGCATGTGGGTGATGGCAATGACTTGGTGGGAGTTGCCCAAGGCCGCCATCTTGCGTCCGACGCGGCTGGCGATTTCGCCGCCGATGTTGGCGTCGATTTCGTCGAAGACGAGCAGTGGGAT
>CAZQUC010000006.1:0-10966 GCA_964596095.1 uncultured Enterobacteriaceae bacterium | reverse complement strand
CGTTTCAGGGATTCGAGAGTGTTGAGGCGTTCTTCCAAGGACTGGAGCGCCGCGGGGTCGGCTTCCAGTTGGTCTGAGTAATCGCGCAGGGAGTTCTCCAATTCCTCCAGTTCGATGAACGCCGTTTCCGCGCCTTTCCACACGGCGGCTTGGCTGGGATCCAGCCGTTCGAGATCCCGCAGCGTGCGTTGCAATTGCCGGAACTGGGTGAGGAGGGAGTCGTCGGCCTCGCTCAGTGTCTGCAAGGCCGCGGCGCAGAGTTCCACCAGCCGCGCACTGTTGGTGGCGCGTTGGTAGCGCGGCAGCAGCGTTTCCTCTTCATTCGGTTGCGCCTGTGCGGCTTCGATTTCGGTGATTTGGTGGCGTAGCAATTCGATTTCGGCCGCCGAGGCTTGGTCGGCTTGTTTGAGCTCATTCAGTTCGCGCACCGCGTGTTGCCAGCGTCGCCAGGCATCCTGGTGTTTGGCCAAGGCGGGGCTGGCCGCGGCGTAGGCGTCGAGCAGCGCGCGTTGGCGATCCCGCGAAAGCAGCGATTGGTGATCGTGCGGGCCGTGCAGATCGACCAGATGGCGACCCAGTTCCTTGAGCGTGCCCAGCGTGGCGGGGCCGTTGTTGATGAATTGCCGGTTTTGTCCGGAGGCGCCGACCTGGCGTTTGATAATCAACTCCTGCCCCTCGCACGGCTCCAGCCCGGCCTCTTCGAGCAGGGCATTGATGACTTCCGGCTCGCCGAGGGAAAACGTCGCTTCCACCGAGCACGTCTCCGCGCCGGTTCGGATGAGGGTGCGGTCGGCACGCTCGCCGAGCACGAGTTTGAGCGCGCCGACGATCATGGATTTGCCGGCCCCGGTTTCCCCGGTGACCCCCACCAATCCAGGCCCGATTTCCCAGAACAAATCTTCCACGAGCGCCAGATTCCTGATGCGTAGCGACGTCAGCATCGGCGGAGTATGGAAGAGGGGAGGGAGGTTTCAAGCCGGGGCCGCTTTCTTCTCCGCCACCAAGGGGCGAACGACGAAAAATCCCGCCGCCGCCACCGGTTTTCACCGGCCTCATTTGACACCGGGCGCGCGTCCGGCATCATGGGCGGTTTGGCCGTCGCATGAAATACGTTTTTGTCACCGGAGGTGTGGTCAGCTCGTTGGGCAAGGGGCTTACAGCGGCGTCGTTGGGGACGTTGCTGGAGCACCGTGGGCTGAAGGTGGTGCTGCAAAAGTTCGATCCCTATCTGAATGTCGATCCCGGCACGATGAGCCCCTACGAGCATGGCGAGGTCTATGTGTTGGATGACGGAGCGGAGACCGATCTGGACCTCGGCCACTATGAGCGCTTCACCTCCCAGCCGCTCACGCGGTTGAACAACCTGACCAGCGGCCAGGTGTATGAGAGCGTCCTGCGCAAGGAGCGGCGCGGCGACTATCTGGGCAAGACCATCCAGGTGATCCCGCACGTTACGGACGAAATCAAGGGGCGCATCCGTGAGGTGGCGGAGAAATCCGGCGCGGACGTGATCATCACCGAAATCGGCGGCACCACCGGCGACATCGAAGGGCTGCCGTTTTTGGAGGCGTTGCGGCAGTTTTCCATCGAGGCCGGGCCGGATAACGTGCTCTTCATCCATGTCACGCTGGTGCCTTACATCAAGGCGGCGGGGGAATTGAAATCCAAGCCCTCGCAGCAATCGGTGGCGAAGCTGCGGGAGATCGGCATCCAGCCGCGCATCCTCGCCTGCCGCACGGAGTATCCCATTGATGATGATCTGCGTGGCAAGCTGGCCAGTTTTTGCAATGTCCGTCCCGAGGCGGTGATCGAGGAAGTGGACGTGGAGCACACTGTTTATGAATTGCCGTTGGTGCTGCGCCGCCAGCGTATGGACTCGCTGGTGTGCGAGATGCTGCGCTTGTCCACCACGGAGCCCGATCTTTCGCGCTGGGAAAATTTCGTGCAGCGGCTGGTGCATCCCACCCATTGCGTGAAGATCGGTTTTGTCGGCAAGTATCTGGAGCTGCAGGACGCCTACAAATCGGTCTTTGAAGCACTGACCCACGCCGGCGCGGCCAACGATACCAAGATCGAACTGGTGCGGCTGGATGCCGAATTGTTGGAAAACACCGGCACCGAGCCGCAACTGCCCGAAGTCGATGGCATCCTGGTGCCCGGCGGCTTTGGCGAGCGGGGGATCGAGGGCAAGATCGCCGCCGCACGGCACGCCCGCGAGCACAAGGTGCCGTATCTGGGGTTGTGCCTCGGCATGCAGATCGCCGTCATCGAGTTCGCTCGCCATGTGTGCGGGCTGGAAGGGGCCAACAGCAGCGAGTTCGACCGCCGCTCGCCGCATCCGGTGATCTGCATGTTGGAGGAGCAAAAGACCGTCACCGTCAAAGGCGGCACGATGCGGCTCGGTTCCTACCCATGCGATCTACGACCTGGGACGACGGCCGCGAAACTTTACGGACAAGCCACCGTGCAGGAGCGGCATCGCCATCGTTACGAATTCAATCCGGAATACCGCGAGATATTGGAAAAGGCGGGATTGCTGGTGTCCGGCACGTCGCCCGATGGGCAACTGGCGGAGATCATCGAGAACCAGTCCCATCCGTTTTTCATTGCCAGTCAGTTTCATCCCGAATTTCTGAGCAAGCCCACCAGGCCCCATCCGCTCTTCGTCGGGTTCGTGGCCGCCGCGCTGGAGCATCGGAAGGCGGCGGAGGCCAATGGGACATTGCCGAATCCCACGCGGCGGGATTGACGCGCCGCTTATTGCTCCCGCTTCGCCGAACGGCGGGCGAGTTCGTAGGAGCGGCGGAACTGGGCGCCGAGGGTGCGGGCGAGTTTGACCTGGGTGAGTTTGTCGCCGGAGCGAAGCTGGGAGGTCACCCCTTCCGCATCGCCACCGAGCTGGCCCATGTCGCCGAATTGCTGCATCGCCGCCTCGGGAAAATTTTTTTCGGCCAGCAGCTTCCACGTCGAGGTGAGTTCGGCATGGGTGTCGATGCACATGGCGCGCACGCCGAGCCGGAGCGCGTCGAACCGCGGCGCGGTCCACGCCGGCTCATAGACGAAGTCGTTGGCATGGTCGTAGGGCATGACGCCGGGGTCGGAGAAATACAGCAGGCGCGCCGGGGCATACATGTCTTTGCGGATGGGCAGGCGGCGTAGGGCGGTGTGCTGCGGGCCATTGGGGGAGCCGGGTTTGTTGTTCCAGAGCGCCTGGCCTTCCGGGGAAAAGATAAACTCCAGGAAGGCATGGGCTTCCTCTGGGTGCGGCGCGCCGCGCAGCATGGCGATGGAATCGACGCCCGTGCTGGTGCCGCCGAAGGGGGTGACGAATTCCACGCGTGAGGTGCCGTCGGGTCGGCGCAGCCGCTCGTTGAAGGTGCGTCCGTAATAATCGATGCACATGCCGGCGGCGGCCACGCCCTGAGCCACGTCCTGCGGGACTTTGGTCGCGGAGTCGGTGAAATAACGCGCGTTGGCGCCGATGCGCTGGAGCAGTTGCAGCCCCTTGATCCAGCCCTCGCGCATAGCGTTGGCCTCGGCGGTGGCGCGCAGGCGCGGCGGCGTGGCGGCGATGTGTGGCTTCGCGGCGTCGAGCGTTTCCCGTATCTGCTGCTGCACGATCATCTCGAAGGCCTTGACGATCGATCCGCTCTTGGCTGGGTCGGCCACGGCGATTTGCCCGAAGAAACGCGGGTCGCCGAGGTCGCTCCAGCGCGTCGGCGGCGGCAGGCCGAGGCGCGCGAGGGCGTCGCGGTTATAGACGATGCCGAAGCTGGACAGGCACGTGCCCGCCCACGCCAGCGACGGATCGTAGTAGGGCTCGCCGCCGACGGTTTGCGGAATGAGCGTTTCGGAGAAAAGATCGGGCTGTTGGGCTTTAAGCGCGGCGAGGCCGAATTTCCCCGAAGCATCCGCGGGCGCCAGCGTGCCGGCCTTGCGTTGTTTCTCGAAATCGTAGGTGCCGCCGCCGAAAAAAAGATCGATGCCGATCCCGATGTTGGATTGGAGGAACAACCGCCGCGCTTCCTGATCCGCGTTGAGTTGGTCGGTGTGTTCCGGCGGCACGTCGTATTTCGGATCGATGAAACTGTCGCCCAACTGGCCGCGCCAATACCGGCCGGGGTTGGCTTTTTTCCAATGGTTCTGGAAGGCGGCGTGGAATTCGGAGCTGATGATCTTGGCGATCTCGCTCGTGCCGCCGGGCGAGCGCCAGTCGAGGTGGATGCTCTTGCCGTATTTTTGCTGATACCATTGCTGGAACGCGAGGGTGAACTCGCGCCGGATGGTCTCGTTATGCGGGGTGATGATGACCAGCTCGGTGTCGGCCTTGCCGAAAAAGAGCGGCTTGTCGCGCGGCTTGAGCAGAAACGGCAGCACCAGCGTGAGCGCGAGCGCGATCCCGAGCGCGCCGAAGATGCGGCGCTCGCGTGGCGTGGTGGGCAGCGGCAGGCTGCCGAGGAACGCCCGCACCTTTTCCGCGGCTTGGGGGAAACGCTCTTCCAGCGCCCGGGCCCAGCGCCGTCTCTTCGGTTCGGTGCTCTCTTTGCGCGAGCTTTCGTCCTTGTCGTCCCCTTTCTCCACGACCCGCGCTTCCGCCTTTTCCCCGGCGGCGGCCTTCAGCGGATCATGGTCGGACGGCGAGGACATGACAGGTTAGGTTACCGGCGAAGCAGCACGACATCCTCATCGTTGGCCACCGCATGGCAGGCGCGGCCGTCGATGGCGTGCAGAGTGTGCGGATTGCTCTCGGCGAGCCGGATGGGGCCGATGTTTTCGGTCTCCAGCTCATACTGCGCGGTGTCGCCGAGATAAATCGCGCGGCGGAAGCGGCCGCTGACACAGTTCTTGTATTCGGGATAAATCTCCAGCCGCCAGGACTCGGGCCGGATGGAGAGCGTGACCTTGTCACCCGGCTGCGGCGACCACTCCGGATCGGTGCGGCGCCCCCAAAACAGCCCGCTGGCCGTCTTCACCGCCCACAGATGTTCGCGGCTGGTTTCGCGGATGATTTCCCCTTCGATCAAATTCGTCTCCCCCATGAAGGAGGCCACGAAGACGGACCGCGGATAGCGATACATTTCCTGCGGCGTGCCGGTCTGGAGGATTTCCCCTTTGTCCATGACGGCGAAGCGGTCCGCGGTGGAGAGCGCCTCCTTTTGGTCGTGCGTCACATACACGGCGGTGAGGCCGGTCTGCTTCACCAGCGCGCGGATTTCCTCGCGCATTTCCAGCCGCAGCCGGGTGTCGAGATTGGAGAGCGGCTCGTCGAGCAAGAGGATGTCGGGCCGGACCACGAGGGCGCGGGCGAGGGCGACGCGCTGCTGCTGGCCGCCGGAGAGCTGTGTGATCTTGCGCGTCCCATACTCCTCCACGTCCATCTTCACGAGCTTGAGCGCGGCGGCGACGAGTTCTTCGATGTCGTATTGGTCGATCTTCCGCTCCTCCAGGCCGAAGGCGACGTTGCGCTCCACATTCAGATGCGGCCACAGCGCATAGCTTTGGAACATCATCGCCGTGTTGCGCAGGTGCGGCGGCGTGCGCGTCACGTCGCGATCGTCGAAAAGAATCTGCCCCGCATCCGGTGTATAAAAACCCGCCAAATGGCGCAGCAGCGTCGTTTTCCCGCAGCCACTGGGACCGAGTAAAAAGAACAACTCTCCCGGCTCGACACGCAAGGACACGTCCTTCAGCGCGGACACATTGCCGAAGGACTTGCTGACATTCGAAACCGTGATCGGCACGCTGCTCATGCGGATGGGACGTGAGCCGATTGACTAACGGCAGCCCCCCCTTTTGCAAGGAGGAATCGGCTGGGAAGAGGAAGGGGGCGGGCGTCCCGTCCCGTCCGCATACATCCAAGACGATCGGGAGGGAACGGAGCGAGGCGCGGCGAGCCATGGCTTCGCCATCGGTGTGGTTTGATCGTCGGGTTGGCTCCGCCAAGCGAGCCTCCACCATTTCCCCAAAACCAAGTTTTGCTGATCAGGTGGAGGCCGATGGGCGTCCCGCCTGTCTATTTCCAATCTCGGCTTCCCTCGCGCTATCCCCCTCCTTTGCCCGTTGAAAAACGGCATAAAAAAAGGCCCCGCTGCCGCCCCTCCCTAAAGCGACAACGGGACCAAGGCGAACCAGAATGGTCGCCTATGAGACAACATATAGAGGCACTCTCGCCGTTGCACCACTGGGAATTCACCTTACGCCGTGCGAACCCATCGCTTACTGAACGGTAGAGCAATGAAAAGCCCGTCGGGGAAAAGAGTAGAGGGTTGAGGCTCAATGGAAAACGAACGAAAGCGCGCCGAGCGTCCGGCGCCGGTTCCTACAATTCCTTGTCCGAAAAAATCCACCACGACAGCACGTTGTAAAAAGCCAGATAGAGCAACGCGATGCCCGACATGCGCCACAGGAGGGCCGTCGGGATCACCGTGCCGGCCACCACTTCGTCGATAACGTTGAACTGCCGCAGGTCGGGCAGCACCATCGCGATGGCGACGCTGAAGAGCCGCTGCACTTCGGGGCCGGCGGCGCCGATCACGTCCTTGAACAGATAGCCGCGCGCCAGTTCCTGCCCTTGGCCGATGATGAGGATGGCCAGTCCGGCGAGAATGCTGAACAACGAAGACGAGGAAAACGTGGAGATGAGCAGGACGATGCTCGCCATGATGGCTGCCTGCCAGAAAATGCCTAGCACCGCGGCGTGGAAATTCATATCCAGCCCGTAGCGGGCATAGATGGCCTTGATCTGCGCCAACCGCTCCGGGCTGACGGTGGGCGCGCCGTCCGGCCCGATGATTTTTTCATGCCGCAGCCAATAGGCGATCTCCTGGTTGATGAGCGCATTCTGCTTGAGCGCCAGCGCGCCGCAGCACGCCGCGTCCATCACCACCAGCGAGATGAGCAGCAGGAGCAGCACACCGCCGAGTTTGCCTAACAAGTAATCATACCGCGGCACCGGCTTGCACAGGATCGTGTAAAGCGTGCGGTCTTCGAGGTCGCGCGGGATCAGCAGCGCCGTGCCGGCGATGGCGAGGATGGCGCAGAACCACGACATCGCGCCGAGGGCGACGGATTTCAGCAACCGCAATTCCTGCTCGCCCCCGAAGGTCGCCAGCCCTTGGCCGGTGGGAGGCGCGGGCACGATGAACCCGAAGATCAACAACGCGATGACGAAGACGATGAGAAAATACAGCGTCTTCATCCGCAGCAGTTGCGTGAAAGTGTTGGTCGCCAGCGTCCAGATGCGCGACGGCGACACGCGGTGGAAAATCCGCGGCGCGGGAGAGGCAGTGGGGGAAAGATCACTCATGAGATGGTCTGGGTCACGGAGTCGTCATCGCGTCGTTCGCCGCGCTCTTCACCGCCGGTGGCATCGAGGAAGAGCCGTTCCAGCGTCTTGTGGGGCCGCCCGGCGCTCACCAACTCCGCGCCCTCGGCGGCGGCCAGCGCGGTCAGCTTCGCCTGCAAGGCCGGCGTCGCGTGGCGCAGGATGATCTCCGTTTGGTCCTCGATCGCGATCAACTCCTCCAGCCGTCCCTCGCGCACCATCTTGCCGCGGAAGATGATCCCCACGCGGTCGCATACCTCCTGCACCTGCTCCAGCAAGTGCGAGGAAAGGATCACCGTGATCTGCTGCGACTTGAGCTCGAAAATCAGATCGCGGATCTTGCGCGATCCCGCCGGATCGACCCCCGCCGTCGGCTCGTCCAGCAGCACCAGCCGCGGCCGATGGATGATCGCCTGCGCGAGCCCGATGCGTTGCAGCATCCCTTTGGAATAGCCGCCCAGCCGCCGGTCGCGCGCGTGTTCCAGATCGACCAGCGCCAGCAGTTCGGCGATGCGCTCTTTCAGCGACGAACCACCCAGCCCGCAGAGCCGGCCATAGAATTTCAGGGTCTCGTAACCCGTCAGATGCTTGTAAAAATAAGGATTCTCCGGCAAAAAGCCGACCTCGTGCCGGCTGTCCACCCGCGAGCTGTCGCGACCGAAAATCGCCGCCGTGCCGCTCGTTGGCTTCAAGAGACCGAGCAGGACTTTCATGGTGGTCGATTTGCCCGAGCCGTTCGGCCCGATCAGCCCGTAAATTTCGCCCGGCGGCACCACCAGCGTCACGTCCTCCACCGCCGTCACCCGCTGCTTTCGCAAGGTGCGCGTCTGGAAGACTTTCGTGAGCCGGGTGATTTCAACGGCGGGGACCGGAGCGGACATGGTGGGTGCTTAGCATGGGATGGACGCGGAGACAACGCGGAGCGTCCAGAAGGGGCGGCGGGCGTCCCGCCTGCCCGTCTCTTCTTCGCATGGACACCCCCCCGGGGGGGAGCGTCATCACGCCGCGGCGATTTCCGCCAACTTCACCGGTCGCCCTTCCGCCGCGGAGAGGTCGGCGGCGAAGATGACCTCGTGGCTGGTCACGGCGTCGGCCAGCGCGGTCAGCGGCATGTCCTCCCCTTTCGCGAGCGCGGCGAAGAACGCCTCGAATTGCGTCTGGTAGGGATGATCCGACACGTCGCCGGAGTCGAGCAGCTTCACGCCCAGTTCGCCCCACGCGTGTTTGTTGAACCCGGGCAGTTGGACGTGGAATTTCTTGTCGAGAATGCTGCCTTCGCTGCCCACGAGATGGGTGTGGAAATAGTAAGGCTGGAGGCAATCCACCACCGACGCGCATTTGCCGATCCGCCCATCGGCGAATTTCAGGATCGTGACCGAGGTGGTGTCGAATTCATACGGCGCGAAGAGCGGGCTTTTCGACTTGGTGGCGTAGCTGGTCACTTCCTCGACTTCGCCGCCCATGCAGAAGAGCAACGCGTCCAGCGCATGGCAGCCGGCGGTGAGCAAGGCCGAGCCGCCGCCTTGTTTGGTGATGTTCCAGCGGTATTGGCCATACCACGGGCCGATGCCGTGGTAGTAATCCACCTCGCCATAATGGATCGTGCCGAACAATCCCTGATCGAGCACTGCCTTGATGCCTTGGAATTGACTCGACCACCGGCATTCAAAGCAGAGGCAGAATTTCACCCCCGCCTCGCGCACCGCGGTCTCGACGCGCCGCAGGTCGGGCAGGGAGAGGGCGAGCGGTTTTTCCAAAATGATGTGCTTGCCCGCTTGCGCCGCGGCCACGGCCTGGTCCGCGTGTTCCCACGGGTAACTCGTGATGTCCACCACCTCCAGGCCCGGATGCGCGAGCAAGTCGCCCACTGAACGATAGCTCGTGATCGGACGGCCATGCGCGCGCGCCAGCTCCGCCTCGTCGAGTTCGCGGGACGAATACACCGCCACCACCTCGGCGGCGCCCGTGGCATGGATCGCGGCGATGTGGGCCGCCGCCGCCCATCCGTAACCGATGACTCCGACCTGGTATTTTTTGGACATGATGCCGGCCTTGTAACTCGCGCGCGGCGCGCGGTCAATCGTGGCGGGGGCGTCCCGCCCACCGCCGGGCACGACGAACCATGGGTGGGCGCGCTTCCTTTCAGCGCCGGCTCTCTTTGCGCCCTCGCGCCGGAGTTGGGGATCGCGCGGGCTTTTAAGGAGCGTCTTTTCCCGCGGTGGGCCGGAGGCCCCCGCTACGCGGCACACATTTTTTTGATTCCCTGCCCGTCCGGAAGACGTAATGTTCCGCGTTATGAAACCATTCTTCTCCTTGCTCACCGTGCTGTGGCTGGCCTTCGGAGCCGGCGTGGCGTCCGCCGCCATCCAAACGCAGGTCATCGAATACCAATCCGAAGGCGTCACCTTGGAGGGCTTCCTCGCCTATGATGACACGGTCACCACGCCCCGGCCCGGCGTGCTCATCATCCACCAGTGGAAGGGCCTCACCGATTACGAAAAAGAGCGCGCGCGCCAACTGGCGGCGCTCGGTTACGTCGCCTTCGCGGCCGACATTTACGGCAAGGGCGTGCGTCCGACGGAAACCAAGGACGCCAGCGCGCTGGCCGGGAAATACAAGGGTGATCGCGCGCTCTTCCGCCAACGGCTGGAGGCGGCGTTGAGCACGCTCAAAAAACAGCCGCAGGTCGCGTCCGCCACGCTCGCCGCGCTCGGCTACTGCTTTGGCGGCACCGGCGCGCTCGAAGTGGCGCGGAGCGGTGCCGCGGTGAAGGGCGTCGTCTCCTTCCACGGTGGCCTCGGCACGCCGACGCCCGAAGACGCCAAGGCGATCAAGGGGCAGGTGCTCGTCCTGCATGGCGCGGATGATCCCTTTGTGCCGCCGGCGGAAGTGGAGGCCTTCAAAAAGGAGATGACCGACGCCAAGGTGGATTACGAATTCGTCGCCTATCCCGGCGCCGTGCATAGCTTCACCATGAAGTCCGCCGGCACGGACAACTCGGCCGGCTCCGCTTACAACGCCGAGGCTGACGAAAAATCCTGGGCCGCACTGCAAGCCTTCTTGAAGAAAATCTTCCCGTGATCTCTCTGGAACGCCTCAAGGCGGGACCATGAGAAAAGTTGGCCCGCCTCATGCTTTGACTGCTGCCGCTTGGTGAAGGTTGCCCCCGGATCATCCGGCACGAGACTCCAACGCTTCCATATTCATGAAGAAGAAAGACGACCCAGGAACGGATCCCGCGGACGAAATGGTTCCTGCCCAGAAAGCCGCGAAAAAAGCTGCGGCTAAAAAAACCGCAGCCAAGAAGACCACGGCCAAAAAAGCGGCCGCCAAGCAGGCTCCGAAGCAAGCGGTAACCGCGCCCGCTCCGCTTCCGCCGCCTCCGGTGGAAGGCCCCGGCATCACCACCATCGCGGCGCGCGTGGATGTCGGCTATGGCAGCACCCTTTTCATTCGCGGCAGCGGCCCCGGCTTGAGTTGGGATGTCGGCGCGCCGATGGCCTGTGTCTCCGGCGATGTCTGGAGCATCGACCTCGTCGGCGCGACGCGGCCGGTCTATTTCAAGTTTCTCATCAACGACGACGTATGGTCCGGCGGCCCCGATTATTTCATCGAACCGGGCGCGCAATTGGAGGTCACGCC
>CAZQUC010000005.1:0-30457 GCA_964596095.1 uncultured Enterobacteriaceae bacterium | reverse complement strand
GCGCGTTCGCGGCGCACACGGCGGCAGAGGTCGTCGAAACCGCGATGCCGCCACAAGTTCATGGGGAGGGATTCGCCCGCGCCCGCGGTCCGGTCGGTGAGGCGAAGGTGGTTTTCGAGCAGTTTCCGCAGGCGAAAAAAGGGCAGGTAATGGTCCTTCTCGAACCGCTCGCGGCAGCGCAAAAAGTGATCGAGCGTGCGGTCCCAGCGGTGACCATGCAAAATCGCCTGGCGGAGAGCGAGCAGATCATCCCACGCGGCGACGGGGGTCGTCGGAAACAATTCCTCCACCACCCGCGCGGCGCGTTGACGCCACGGGGCAAGCCTGGGTTGGAAACGGCGTGGTTCACTCATGATTCCCTTCCAGTCTGCGGTATTGCGACTCATTCGCAAGTGGAAAGTGAACCCTCCACCGGCCGCGGAATCTGCCGCATCAAAAATCACGGATGTATCCGGCAAGCCAGCCGCCATCGACGGGGATGATGGCGCCGTTGATATAAGAGCTTTCGGGAGCGGCAAGGAAGAGCACGACATGGGCGATTTCCCTGGCCTCGCCCGGCCGACCCAGCGGGATGTGGCCGAGCAACCCCTGCACACGGTCATTGAACTTGCCATCCTCCGCGTAAAACAAATCCCGGGTTCCGTTGGTGAGGATCGAGCCCGGGGCGATGCAATTCACCAGCACGCCCTCCGACCCCAGCTCAATCGCCATCGCGCGGGTGAGATTGACGACGCCGGCCTTGGCGGCGGTGAACACACATTGCAGGCGCGCGGGCACGAGGCCGAGCACGGAGGAAATGTTGATGATGCGGCCGGATTTCCGCTCCAGCATCCGGCGCGACACGGCGCGGCTGACAAAGAAGACGCCGGTCAGGTCCACTTTGAGAATGCGGTCCCATTCCTCCGTAGGAAAGCGGTCGATGTTGACCCGATGACTCAGGGTGTTGACCCCGGCGTTGTTGACGAGGAGGTCGATCCGCCCATGCCGTTGGATGATGCCGTCAACGGCGGCCTCGACACCGGCCTCATCGGTCACATCCAACAGCACGGCCTCGGCTCGGGGGGTGGCGGCCGCCCGCTGGCGGGCGGCCTCTTCATTGAGGTCGGCGTAGATCACGGTGGCGCCGTTGGCGGCGAGCACGGAGGCGATGGCTTGGCCGATGCCGCCGGCCGCGCCGGTGACGAGGGCAATTTGGGAAGCGAGGTTGACTTGCATTTAAAAAGAAAAAACAGCGGGCGTCAGGCGAGTCCAAGAAAAGGGTTTGCCACCATCCTGCGGAGACTTTGCAGAAAACGCGCGGCGGGGGCGCCGTCAATGACCCTATGATCGAAGGTCAAGCTGAAGGTAAGGCACCGCCGGCAGGCGCCGGCGGGCACGGACGCGGCCTCCGGCACGATGGCGCCAATGCCCAAAATGGCGGTTTCCGGCGGGTTGATGACAGGGGTGAACGCCTCAATGCCGAAGCTGCCGAGATTGCTGAGGGTGAAGCAGCCGCCCTGCATGTCGGTGGCGGTCAGGGAGCCGTCGCGGGCGGCGGCGATGAGGCGGCGGGACTCCGCGGCGATGGCGGTGAGCGGCGCCGTGGCGGGATCGCGAAGCACCGGCACGAGCAGTCCGTCCGAGGTGTCCACGGCGATGCCGATATGAAAGCGCTCCGGGATCAGGATGCGGTCTCCGGCCCACACGCCGGCCAGCAGTGGATGCGCGCGCAGGGCGACGGCGGTGAATTTGACGAGGATGTCATTGATGGTGGGGACGACGGGCAACAGGCCCGCCTCACCGCCCTCTTTGAGCTGTTGCCGCAGGGTGAGCAAGGCCTCCGCTTCTACCCGGCATGTCAAAGTAACGGGCACGGTCTCCTGCCGGCTTTGTCGCAGCCGCGCGGCAATGGCGCGGCGGCGCGGAGTGACGGGGATCTCCCTCACGGGTTCGGGGAAGTCCGCCGGCCTGTGGCAGGCGGCGGCCAGCACATCGCGCTCGCACACGCGGCCGCCCTTGCCCCGGGGGGTGAGAGCGGCGAGGTCAACTCCATGCTCCCGGGCCGCGCGCCGCGCACGTGGACTGACAGGGATGACCGCTTTGCGCGCCGATGAGGGTCGCGCGGCCGGTATGGTTGCGGGAAGGCCCAACACGGGCGCGGCCGGGGGCACGGCGGAAGCCGCAGGTGGTCCGGACGGGCTCGCAACCGGTGCGGCGGGGGCGTCTTCCCCTTCGGCAAGCAGCCAGCCGAGCACGCGGCCCACTTTCACCACATCGCCGGCCTGGGGGGCGTCGGGCGCCAGGCAGAGAATGCCGCTCTCGATGGCCTCCACGTCTTGGGCGGCTTTGTCACTCTCCAGGGTGAAGAGCGGCTCGCCCTCCCTGATTTGATCGCCGGGTTGTTTGAGCCAGGCAAGGAATTTGCCCTCTTCCATGGACCAGCCAAGCCGGGGCAGTTGAATTTCGATGGGCATAATGGCGGGAGATTATTCGGCGCAGAGGTCACGGATGGCCTGGGCGATGGCGGCCGCGTCGGGCACGACGGCGGTCTCGAGCGTGGGGCTGTAGGGGGTGGGCGACGGTTTGCCATTAAGCCGCCGGATGGGCGCGTCGAGGTCGTCAAATCCGCGGTCGGCCAGTTGCGCGGCGATCTCCGCGCTGACGCCGCACTGCGCGAAATCCTCGTCCACAATGAGCAGGCGCCCGGTCTTGGAAACGGAGCGGAGGATGGTCTCCACATCCAGCGGGGCGACGGTGCGCGGATCAATCAACTCCACGGAGAGCCCCTCGACAGCGAGCACCTCGGCGGCGGCCAGCGTTTTATGCACCATCAGCGCGAGCGCGACCACGGTGACATCCCTGCCCTCGCGCACCACGGCGGCCTGGCCGAAGTCGATAAAATAATCCTCCTCCGGCACCGGACCTTTGACGGTGAGCAGTTCGCGATGCTCCAGGAAGAGCACGGGATCCTCGCCGGTCAGCGCCGTTCTGAGCAAGCCCTTGGCATCGCGCGGCGAGGAGGGCACGACGACCCGCAGGCCGGGAAAATGCGCATACATCGAATAATAGCTGCCGGAGTGGTGCGTGGCCGCGCAGTGGCCGATGCCGATGCACCCGCGCAGCACCACTGGCATGGCCAGCCGCCCGCTGCTCATGTAACGCATTTTGGCGATCTGGTTGATGATCTCGCCGGCGCCATCGAGCACAAAATCGGCGAACATGAAATCAACCACCGGCCGCGTGCCGGTCATGGCCGCGCCGCCGGCGAGGCCGGTGAACCCGCGCTCGCAAATCGGGGTGTCGCGCAACCGTTGCGGCCCGTATTTTTCAAACAGGCCGCTAGTGGTGGCGAAGTTGCCCCCCCGCGCGCCGATGCCTTCCCCGAGCACGAAGATTTTCGGATTGCGCGCCATTTCCCCGGTCAGCGCCTCCAGCGTGGCCCTCATGCAGGTCAACTCGCGCGTGCCGGGCGGCGTGGCGGGGGCGTCGCGCAACGGGCCGTCGGCGGGCGGCGCATAAACATGATCGGTGGCGCTCCCGGCGGGCGGGTAGGCGCTTTGCTCGGCGAATTCATGCGCGGCCTCGGTGAGCGTGGCGATCTCCTGCTCGATGGCGGCCAGCTCCGTTTCATCAGCCATTTGGCGATCCAGCAAGTGCTGCTTCAGCCGCGCAATGGGGCAGCGGGTTTTCCACTGCTCCACGTCCTCGCGGGTGCGGTAGGTGAAATCCCCCATGCCCTCGGCGTGGGAGCGGGTGCGGTAGGTCTTGCATTCGAGCAGCGTCGGCCCGACGCCGGCACGCGCCCGCGCCACCGCTTCGCGCGCGGCGGATTCGATGGCCAACACGTCGTTACCATCCAGCTCCACGGACGGAATGCCATACGCGGCCCCGCGCGCGGCGACGCTGGCGTTGCCCGCCACGGAGGCGAACGGCACCTCGGTCGCGAATTGATTATTTTCGCAGACAAAGAGCACCGGCAGCTTCCAGATGGCGGCGAGATTCAGCCCTTCGTGAAACGCGCCATTGTTCGTCGCGCCGTCGCCGAAGAAGGCCACTCCGACGTGCGGCTGTTTCAGGAGCTGGAAACTGTAGCCCGCACCCGCGGCCTGCAGGATGCACGGGCCGACGATGCCGCTGGTGCCCATCATGCCGATCTCCGGCGCGAAGAGATGCATCGAGCCGCCGCGGCCGCGTGAGCAGCCGGTTTCCCGTCCATACAGCTCGGCGATGAGCTGCCGCGGCTCCAGCCCTTTGGCCAGCGCGTGGCCGTGGCCGCGGTGGGTGCTGAACACCGCGTCCGCATCCGTCAACTGCGCGCACACGCCGGCGGCGATAGCCTCCTGCCCGACGTAAGTGTGGCACGCCCCGTGAATGAGGCCACGCTGGTGGGACTTGGCGAGCCGCTCCTCCACCACACGGATGAGGAGCATGGTGCGGAACAAGGAAAGCGGTGATGTCTTGTCGGATGGGATGCTCATGCGGGCGATTTTTTAAGGCGGACAAAGCTGATGATGACCCCGCCCACCACAAAACAGGAGGCGAGGAAGAGCAGGCACTCGGTTTCTCCGTAACCCCGGCCGCGCAGCCAGCCGTTGACGTGATTGCCTAAGTAGCCCGCGAGGTTGGCGCCCATGTTAATCAGGCCGGTGGCCACGGCGGCGGCGGCGGCATTGAGTGTCAGCGAGGGCAGCGTCCAGAACGGCGAAATCCAGAAAAACGCGGCCAGCGCGGTGAGACACAGCCAGACCATCTGCGTGCCGAAGGCCTGGCCGGGAATGACGCTGCAGGCGAGAAAGATGCCGGTGGCGATCATCCCGCCGACGGCGTGCCATTTGCGGTCTCCCGTGCGATCCGCCGACTGGCCGGAGACAATCACACTGATGATGCCGCAGGCGTAGTAGAGGCCGCTGTAAAGCAGCACCGACTGGTCGGTCCCGCCCGAGAGGTTCTTCACCGTGGTGGGCAGCCAGAACGTGAGCGCGTAGCCGCCGCTGTTGGTGATCATGACGCCGATGACCAGCAGCCACACGGCGGGCAGCTTCAGCGCCTGGCGCACGGTGATCTTGCCGGTCTTTTCCTTGGACGCCGCCTCCGCCGCCAAGGTTGACTCCAAATGCTCCCGCTCGGCGGGCGTGAGCCATTTGGCATCACGCGGGCGGTTGGTGAACCGCGCCAGCACATAAATGCCCAGCACCACGCCGGGCAGTCCCTCGATAATGAACAGCCACTGCCAGCCCTTGAGGCCGAACCACCCCACATCCAGCAGCAGCGCGGAGACCGGCGCACCCAGCGCGAGGCTGAACGGCACCGCGATCAACAAACCGGACAGGGCACGTGTCCGGTCCGCCGCCGGAAACCAATGGGAGAAATAAACGATAATGCCGGGAAAGAAGCCGCCCTCCGCCAGACCGAGCAGAAACCGCGCCCAGTAAAACTGCGTGGGCGTTTGCACCAGCGCCATCCCGGCGGAAATGATCCCCCAGGTGATGAGGATGCGAGCGAACCATTTTTTGGCGCTCCATTTTTCCACCAGCAGCGCGCCGGGAATTTCCAACAGCAGATAGCCGATGAAAAAAATGCCGATGCCGAAGCCGAAGATCTCCTCCGAGAAATTCAGGTCATCGGCCATGCGCAGCTTGGCGAAGGCGATGTTGGCCCGGTCAAGATAGGCGATGATGTAGAGGAGGATGACCAGCGGGAGGATGCGCCAGGCGACCTTCTTGCGCAGGGCGTGGGCATCGACCTCGGAATCCGGCGCGGGTGTGGTGTGGAGCGGCATGGTTGGAAGAGTCATGGGTGCAGCACGAGCGCGCGCCCGTGGCCGGCACGGAGGCCTTTGATTTTGACCGGCGCGAACAGGAAATACGCCCCCTTCTCCGGCACCGCGCCGAGGCCGGTAAGAAATTCAACAAGCAGGAGATCATGCTTGGCGGCGGCCCAATAGGTCATGAGCGCAGCCTCCTCATCCACCCCGCCCGCCGTGGGAGCATCAATCCCCAAGCAGCGGATTTTCCGCTCCGCCAACAGCGCGATGGCCTCGGGGGACAAAGCGGGCCACCCCTCGCTCTTGCCCTCCAACGGTGCCGCGAGGCACTCATCCTGCGCCGGGGCATCCGGGAGCGGTTTGAAGGTGGCATCGGTGTAACCGGTGCGGAAGAGCGCGATCTCTCCGGCCTGCAATTTCCCGTATTTCTCCTCGTGCTGGAGGAGGTGCTCCGCCGTGATCACGGGCGAGGCGGGCCAGTCTTCCTTCCGGGTGGCGCCGCGGAGCGCGGCCACATCAATAACACGGGCTTCGCCGGCCATCTCGGCCAACGGGGTCTTGTCGATGGTTTGGGTGCTGGAACCCAGCGGGCCGTGCTTTTGTTCAAACCGCTCCCGCAAGCGCTGGATTTCCGGGGAGAATTTCCCCAAATTGAACTCCGGCGGCGGCAACGTGAAGGAGGGCGTGACCACGTGCGTGCCGGCTTGGCTGTCAAAGGTGTGGGTATAAGCCAGATAAGGCCCGCGCGGTTTTTGAAACCGGTTGAGCGGTATGGAGAGATACCGCTGTGCTTCTCCGCCGGGCGCGTGGCCCTGCCAAGTGACCGGCAGGTTTTCTTCCAGCGTGACGGACACATCCAGCACCCGCTTGGCCCGCGCATCCGCGATAAGACGCTTCGCCAGTTTCGGCTCGGTGATGGCCAGCACCCGCGCTTCGCCGCCGGAACCTCCCGCGTGCTTGGCGGGCAGCAAGGCGTAAAACGCGCCGGTCGACGGCAAGGATTTGAAATTGGCGCCACATTCAATCCAAATCATGCCGAACACGCCACCGGCTTGGTGGGTGGCCACCGCGAGGTCGGGCAACGGCCCCATGCTCGGACTGTCGAGCCCGGCGGCCATGACGCCTCTCTCACCCAGATATTTCATCGTCTCCGGCGCCGGCGCCGGCCAGCCGGGAGCCCTCTTCATCAACGGGCTCACCACAAAGCGCGCGCCGCCGCGGGAAACGGGGAGATAATAAGTGTCCGTGTAATCACTCCGAAACAGCACCACATCGCCCTCGCCCAGCGGGCGGTGTTGCTTCTCCCACGCCTGCACATGCTCCGGCCGGATCAAAAAACTGGAGCCGAACCCCGCTTCATCACGGTGCGCGGTCACATCGATGACACACGCCTCGCCCACGAATTGCCACGCGGGCACTTTTTCCCCCGTGATGAGCCCCATCGGTCCCGCGCCCGGCAAGCCGGAATCAGGCGGCGGCACAAAGTGAGCGGGAGCGTCCCACTGCGTGCCGGTGTGCTCGTCGAGGATGATCGTGTCCCGATGATACGCGCCGGGCCCGAACGTGACCCGCGGGGTGACGATATGCTGCATCATGCCCAGCGGCCAGACGCATGGCAACTCGGGGGAGACCAGCAGCGACAAGTCATGGATGGGCTCCGGCGGCGGGTGCGCGTGGATGGGGACGGTAGTGGCGGCAATCAGCAACAGGCTCAGGATGGATTTCATGAAAACGGGGGTTGGGGTTGCAAGGTTGGTTCAAGCCTCGGACACGACGGGATTGGTGAGCGTGCCGATGGCTTCGATCTCGATGGAGACGGTGTCTCCGGGCTGGAGGAACACCGGGGGTTTGCGGGCCGCTCCGACCCCTTGCGGCGTGCCGGTCAGAATGACGGTGCCCGGCAGCAGCGTGGTGCTGCCGCTCAGGAATTCGATGAGCGTGGGCACGTCGAAAATCATGTCACTCGTGTTCGACTCCTGCATCACCTGCCCGTTGAGCACGGTGCGGATGCGGAGCGTGTTGGGGTCGGGGATCGCGCCCTTGAGCACCAGGCACGGGCCGAGCGGCGCGAAGGTGTCGAAGGTCTTGCCGCGGCTCCATTGCCCGCCGCCGCGCTGGATCTGCCAGTCGCGCGCGCTCACGTCGTTCGCCGCCATGTAGCCGAGCACGTATTCCAACGCCCGCTCCCTGGGCACGTTCTTCGCCCGCTTGCCGATGACCACCGCCAACTCGCACTCGTAATCCACCTCGTCGCTGCGCAGATGCACGGGCAGTTCGATCGGGTCGCCGGGGTTCTGCACCGCACCGGGTGACTTCATGAAAACCACCGGAAACTCCGGCAACGGCGCGCCGCTTTCCTCAGCATGCTGCTTGTAATTCAGCCCGATGCAGATGATCGCGGCAGGCGCCAGCGGGGCCAGCGTTTTGTGCGGCGTGACAACCTCGCCGGTGACGTTGAATTCGCCGAAGAGATCCCCTTCGATACGCAGGGCGCGACCGTCGGGCTGGAGCGAAGCGTGATGAATGGAACCGGAAGCGTCTTGGCAACGGATGATTTTCATGAAATGACGGGGATCAATGGGGAAATATTTCTGGCTGGTTCGCGCGGAACGGCACCGGGATCGCGGAAGGATTCGATGGCGGCATGCACCGAGGCGGTGCGTCCGGTGAAGGCGGAGGCGAGCACCAGCAAGCCGAACAGAGTGTCTTCCTCTGAGGGCGCGAAGCGGTGCGCAGAGCCAAGATGCCCGCAGATCAAATGGCGCAGCGCCGCCGTCTTGCGGGCCACACCGCCGGAAAAAACCAGCCGCTCCCAACCG
Source organism: uncultured Enterobacteriaceae bacterium (assembly GCA_964596095.1). GTDB lineage: Bacteria > Verrucomicrobiota > Verrucomicrobiia > Verrucomicrobiales > V1-33 > CAJBME01. The sequence continues at coordinate 21,895 of CAZQUC010000005.1, read as the reverse complement.
TGTTGCGGCGCAAGGCGTGCGGCGGCTTTCGCATAGTTGTCCGCCATGCCCGCGAACGCCGCATGGAACACATGGCCGACAGTCATGTTTTCCTCGCGCAAGCCCCGAGCCGTGCCGCGCCGCCCCATGGAGGACGCGTAGAAGGCCGGATCCACTTCCAGCCCGTCGCCATCCGCGCGCGCCGCCTCGGACACAATGTAAGGCCACGGATCGTCAAGCGTGACGCCTTGCGCCGCGGCCAGTTCCGAGAGCAGCCGCACGAGGGCATTCAGCGCGCGGCCTCCCGGAATATGCGTGATGGTCTTCAAATACCGTCCGTCGAACCACGGTCGCGTCTGGAAATCACCGGTCTCCGCGCCGTCCGCGATCCGCGCCACGGCCGAGCCGGTGGAGATGTTGATGGAAAGTTCGTCCGCTCCCAACAAGGCCCCGACATGCGCACAATGGTAATCTCCGACCGGCGCGAAAATCGGCAACGCTTTCCCCCCCGCACGCCATTCGCCGATCACCGTGCCCTGCGGCACCACCCGCGGCCAGCGCAAGCCATCCAGGCTGAGTGTTTCAATAACGGGGCGGTGCCAGCCCAGCGTGCGGATGTCGAGCGCGCCCAGTCCGTAAGCATTGGTCACATCGGCAACCAGCTCACCGCCACCCAGACGTGCCGCGATAAAATATGGCAGCGAGGCCACCAGCGGACGTCCGCCGGGTAATGCGGGCAACGCGCCATGCCGCTTCAGCCAATACAGATTGTTCAACGGCACGCCCGGAACGTGCTCATTGCCCAGTTCCCGGCGCTCCGCTTCGCCGATAAGGCGATTGATTTCCGCCTCGCACGTGGCATCACCGCCCGGCAGCGGTTGCAGCGCGCGCTGGTCCTGCCAGCTGATGAAGCGCGACAGCGGCCGCGCCGCGTCATCGCACAGCAACACGCCGTGAAGCTGGCTGCACACCAGCACGCCCGCCGCATCCGGGGCCGCGGCCTGGAGACGCTCCAGCAGCACGCGCACCCGTTCCAGCATCGCCTCGGGATCAAATTCACGGAACGCCGGATCAAGCCCCTCGATGGGATGCGGCGCTTCCTCGCGCGAGATGTGGGAAAGCGACCGCGCGTCGAGGTCGAGGACCGCGCCTTTGAAGAAACTGGAGCCGATGTCGAGGCCGAGATAGCGCATGAATATAGGCGTCAGAAAGGAAGGGGCACCCCGATCTTGGCCGAGGCCTCCTGGAGCTTTTCCACCACGTCGGATGGCAGCGCGATGCCGTCGCGGAGGGCTTTCTCATGGCGTTCCCACTCCATCTCGCCGGGCATTCGGATGGCGGCCGCGCCCTCGGCCAAGGGAGCGGCGTGGATTTCATCGACCAGAGCCTCCATGCGCCGCGCGAATTCCGTTTCAGGCATGAGGGAATTCACGTCGATGGCGAGAAAGGCCGCGCCGTGCTTCGTCGGCTGCGTGCCGTCGTCCCACATCCAGTTGCCGACGCCATGGGTAATTGCCGCGCCGGTGAGAACGCCGGAAAGCGTCTCGATGAGCAGCGCGATGCCGTAGCCTTTGTGCCCGGCGGCGGGCTGGAGCGCGCCCACCTGCGGGAACTCCGAAGGATCGGTGGTCGGCTGGCCATCCGCGCCAATCAGCCAGGTGGGCGGGATCGGCTCGCCCCGCATCCGCGCGGCATAGACCTTGCCGCCGGCCACCGCGGCGGTGGACATATCGAGCAACAACGGTGGGTGTTTCCCGGCTGGCACGGCATAAGCGATCGGATTGCTGCCCAGCACCGAACCGCGCGAACCGGGCGCGGCGACCGTCGGCAGATCGTTCGACATCGCGAGACCGATCAGCCCTTCTTTCGCCGCCAGCCACGCGTAATACCCCGCGCCGCCGAAGTGGCAGGTATTGCGCACGCCTACGTAGGCCGTGCCCTGCGCTTTTGCCTTGGCAATGGCCGTGCGCATGGCCAGCACGGAGGCAACATGACCCAGCGCGGAGTCGCCGTCGATCCGCGCCCAGGCCCCGCCTTCCGCTTCAATGCGCGGACGCCCCTGTGGACGCAGCCCGCCCGCTTGCAAGCGGCGCAGGTAGCCTGCGAGCAGCTTGGTGCCGTGGGTGAAAACACCCCACGCATCCGTGGTGGCCAGCACATCAGCGACGGTCGCCGCGTCCTCTTCCCGCACCCCCGCCGCCACCAATGCGCGGGCGGTGAAGCGATGCAGCTCTGCAAATGAAATGTTCGACATGAAACAGTGTTAGGAAAAATCTCAGCACCAATGCGCCCCCCGCGCCTCCACATGCACCGCGTAGAGGCTGCGGCTGGCCGTGATGAAGAGACGGTTCCGGCGCGGACCGCCGAAGCACACGTTGCCGCCGACCTCCGGCAGCACGATCTGGCCGATGCGCTGGCCTTCCGGCGAGAAAACATGAACGCCGTCGTAGCCCTCGATGCTCGCGTTCGCGCCGCCCCACACGTTGCCGTCCTTATCGCAGCGGATGCCGTCCACGAGCCCGGCAATTTCCTTGCCCCTCACCGTCATCTTCGTGGAGGCGAATTCACGGCCGTTCTTCACCTTCGTGCCTTCCACGTCCCACATTTTGATGTGGTGCGGGGCTTCCTTGAAGTGGCTGGTGCCGGTGTCCGAGACATACAGCCGCTTGTAGTCCGGCGAAAAGCACAGGCCGTTGGGCTTGTAGATTTCATCCGTCACCTTCTCGATCTTCCCGGACAGATCGATGCGATAAACGGCCTCCTTGAGCTGCAAGTCGCCCTTGAAGCCCTCCCAATTCCCCATGCTGCCATAGCCCGGATCGGTGAACCACACGCTGCCGTCGGGATGCACCACGCCGTCGTTGGGGGCGTTGAACGGCTTGCCCTCGAAGGAGTCGGCCAGCACGGTCACCGTGCCGTCGGTTTCGTAACGGACGACGCGGCGGTTGCCATGCTCGAAGGAAACCTGCCGCCCTTCGCGGTCGAAGGTGTTGCCGTTGCTGTAACCGGCGGGCTGGCGCAGCGTGGTCACGTGGCCGTCATCCTGGAGCCAGCGATGTTGGATATTGTTAGGAATATCGCTCCAAACCAGATACTGTCCCCAGCCGCTCCAAGCCGGCCCTTCCACCCAATACATGCCGGTGTGCAGGCGCTCGATCGGCGAGGAACCAATCTTGTATTTCTCGAATGCTTTCTCCAGCGCGATGACATCCGGTTCCGGATAGCGGATCGGCGCGGCGCCGGGACCGAAATCACGCGCCAGCACGGGCGTGGCGGCAAAGGCTCCGAGCGAGGCCAGAAACGAGCGGCGGGTGTTGACAGGTGGAACGGACATGGGGTTTGTTTGGAGATTGGAAAAACGGGGATTCATGCGATGGGCGTGACGCCATTGACGACATGGGGCAGCGGCTCGCCATGCACGGCGGCGAGAGCCACGCGGGCGGCGGTTTCGCGCAGCGTGCGCACGGCCTGCGGACTGGCGGAGGCGATGTGCGAGGCGAGGATCACATTCGGCATGGTGCGGATCGGGTGGTCCGCGGGGATGGGCTCGGGATCGAAGACGTCCAACGCCGCGCCGGCCAGATGGCCCGACTCCAGCGCCGCGGTGAGCGCCGCGCTGTCCACGAGATCGCCGCGCCCCACATTGATGAAAAGCGCGCCGCGTTTCATCTTCGCAAAGGCCGCCGCGTTGAAGAGCTGCCTGGTCGCGGGAGTGGACGGGCAGTGCGGCGAGACGATGTCGCTTTGCGCGAGCAGGTCGTCGAAAGACGCGGCGACTTCCGCCCCTGCCGCTGTGATCTGCGCGGGATCGACCACCGGGTCGAATACCAGCACCCGCGTCTTGAACGCGAGCAGACGTTTCACCACCTCGCGGCCGATGCGGCCGAAGCCCACGAGACCGGCCGTGAGGTGCTTGAGCGACCGCATGGCCTCCAGCGGTGTGGCCAGCCCCCACTTGCCTTCGGCGACGAGCCGCGCATTCGGCACGACCTGACGGGTGAGCGCGAGGACGAAGGCCAGCGTGTGGTCGGCCACTTCATCGATGCAATACTCGGGAATGTTGCAGACCGAGATGCCGCGGGCGCGGGCGGCGGCGGTGTCCACGTTGTCGTAGCCGATGCCGTAGCGCACGATGGCCTTGGCCCGGGTCATCGCGCCGATGATCTCCTCCGTGAGGGGCGCGAACTGCACGATGACGGCATCGGCCTCGCGCACGAGTTCGATGAGGGCCGCGGCGGGAATCTCACCGGGCGGCTTTTTCTCCGCCAGATGGAGGAGGTCGGCCTGGTGCAGGAGCACGGACTTCTCGACGCTCAGGTCGGGGAAGGTGTAGTCGGTAATGGCAATGTGGGGCATGAATCGGGATAGTGACGCCGGAACCGGCGCGCGGAGGAAATCAATGGCTGGCCACGTCCTGGTTTTTGCCGCGGACTTCGCGGAACTGGCGGCTGCGGACGATGTGCTCGACGAGGGTGGCGGCGCGCAGGTCGCTCTTCATCATCGCCTCGACGAGCGGACGGTCGGAGAGCTGGAAGCCGCGGCCCAAGGCATAGCCGGTCAGCTTGCGGCAGAACTGCTCCAGGAAGTCCTGACGCCGGCTGCCCATCAGGTAATCACGCAGGCCCTCCAGACCGTCCACCTTGGTGCCGTCGTGCAGCTCGGTGAAGGTGTCGGCGAGGCGGGTGCGGCCGATGGCGTCGAAGCCCTCCAGCGCGAAGCCGTAGGGGTCGATGCGTTTGTGGCATGCGGCGCAGTTCGGATCACTGCTGTGGCGCTCGATGAGCTGGCGCTCGGTCAGGTCCACGGGCGCCTCCTCCGGCAGCACCGGGACGCCCTTGGGCGGAGGGGGCAGCTTGTCGCCGAGGATGACCTCGCTCATCCATGTGCCGCGCAGGATGGCGCTGGTGCGCGAGGCTCCGGCGTGCTTGGCCAGGGTGGCGGCGAAGCCGAGAATGCCGCCGCGGCCGCGGCCGCGCATACCCTCCACCCGTCGCCAGCCGTCCCCTTCCACCTCCAGTCCGTAATGCGCGGCCAGCGGGCCGTTCACAAACGTGTGATCCGCATCCATCAGCGAGAGCACGTTGCGGTCATGTTGGAAGAGGTCGGTGAAGAAACGAGCCACCTCCTCCTGCATCGCCTCGCGGACGGCGGTGAAGGTGGGGAAATGCCGCTCACTCTTCTCGTCCAGCGTGGCGACATCGCGCACATGCAGGTATTGGCAGCCGAACTCGGTGGCGAGACGGCTCACCTTCGGGCTTTGCAGCAGGCGGCGCGCCTGCGCGGCGAGCACATCAGGGTCGCGCAGCCGGCCCGCCGCCGCCACCGCGAGCAGCTCGTCATCCGGCGTGGAGGACCACAGGAAATAACTGAGCCGCGTGGCCAGCTCCCAGTCATTGAGGGGGCCGGTGTCCTCAGGGATGTCCTCGGCTTTGTAAAGGAACGCCGGCGAGGCCAGCACGCGCACCAGCATGAGCCGTGGCTCGAACGAGCGCAGCGTGGCGGTCTCCTCATCGGTGAGCGGCCGGCGCCACGCCCTGGCGGCGAAGTCGATCACCGCCTGGGCCTGCGCGGCCACCAAATCCTCCCGGCGTTTTTCGAAGGCCTCCGCGCCGTTCATGATCGGGTCGCGCAGCTCCGCGAACTGCCCGACCAAATCCGGCCGGTCCTGCGTCGCGTATTGGGTGATCTGCTCAAAGGCATCCACCAGCTTCAGCGGCGCCTCGCTGACAAAAAACAACTCGTCCCACAGGCGGTCGAGCGCGACGGCCTCCGCGTCGGTGAGCATCAGGCGTCGCAGGTGATCGTCCTCGCGGTGGAACAGGGTCAGCGTGACCACCTCGTCCACCGGCACGATGCGCGGGTAGCAAAGCGCGAGGGGGAACAGTTCGCGAAAATCGGCAAAACCCGCCTCCAGCCGCGCGCGCGCCTCGCTGCCTTCAGCGGCGATGATGGGCGCGTCCGGCCGCAATCCGGCGGGCAGCCCGGACGGCCGTGTGGTGAGCACCCGCGCCTGCACGCCGCCCGCGCCGGCGGAAGCCGGCCGCACGGTGGCGACAAACTCGGCCCCCTCCGCAAAAACGGCCGGAATGTCCAAGGCCGTGACCGACGGCGCGCGGGTGGTGAGGACGGGTGCGGCGGCGGCAGGCTTGAAGCCATGCACGGCCCGGGCCAGCAGCGGATGAGTCAGCGGGAACTCTTTCTCCAAGTGCCCCCTCACCCGGGCCGCGAGCGCGGGCGAGGGCGCCTTCCGCCACTCCACCATCGCCGCCGGCAGGTCCGCCGTGGTTTCGAGCGACGCCGGCTGGCTGAGGAAATGCCACGGGCCGTGGGGATTGCCCGCGAGAATGTCCGACGACACATCACCGGCGAGATCCCACTCCTTCGCCCCGTCGCCGATGGTGAGGTTGACGGTGGTGAGGCCGCAGGCGTGCGAATTGTTGCGCGGACCGATGACAAGCGCAATGACCTGCCCGGGCTCGACCCGGATGTTTTCAAACGGGCCGAAGGAAATGGGCGACCCATCCTGCGCCACCCCCGCCGCGAGCCGCTCGGCGGCCGCGCCTCGGCGCACCTCCACGGCCCACGTCACACCGTAACCGCACTCCGGATGCGCGCGGACCACATGGCCTTCAATCCGCAGCGCCCCGGCCGCCGGGCTCTGCCACGCGATGACCGAGGCACGGTCGGGCGCGGGGTGGGTGGCGACGCTGTGCGGCAGCATGAGGCCGGGGATGCGCACCGGCGCGTCCGCGGAGTTGGCGAGCACGCTGAGGTCATTGCCCCCCGACCAGCCTTGGATGAACTCATAATCCTGGAGTTTCTCCAGCTTCGTGGACAGCAACGGCTCCAGCTTCGCGGGATTGAAGCCGAGGTAATCACGCCACACGGACACCAGCTCCGGGTCGGCCTCCCCGCCGCCCCCGGCCAGCACATTGAGGCACGCCTCCGTGCCGGCGAGGATCCGCGCGCGCTCGGCCTCCAGATGGCCAACCAATTCGGAGAGATGGCCGATAGGCAGGTCCGGGCGGCCCGGCCCCACCAAGCGCGCGTTCTCCCACACCACCTCGCCGCCTTCTTCTCCGCCTCCCGTGGAACCGCTGGCCAGATAAAGAGTGCGGCCGCCGTCGCCGCCTTCCAGCTTCACCCGCAGCTCCTGGCTGGTGACGATGGGAATCGCCGGCTCCTGCCATTGCCGGGGTGCGCCTTCCTTGCCGATGAGACCGACGCTGCCGAACTTCCACAACACCTTCTGCCACGGCTCGATGTCCGCTACGGTGAGCTTTCCCTCCTTGAATTTGGCCCGCAGTGGATCCAGCAGCGCCGAGGGCCGCGTGTCCTCCAGCGCGGCCCGCAGGAGACCGAGATATTTCGGGCTCAGCCCTTCGGAACCGCGACGGCCTTGCAACGCCTCCAGATAACCGGCCAGCGGCAGGCGTCCCTCCCCGGTGCCGGTATCCAGTTCCACACCTTGCTGCACCGTTTGCGTGCCCTCGGCCGACATGGTGTGGCGCGCATACACCGCGCGGATGGCAGCCAGCGCCTCATCCGTCCAGTCCTGCGGCGACGTGCTCGGAGACCAGTGGAAGCCCTGCGGCGTGAACACCGCATGCGCCGCCACCTCCTTCGCCGCGTCCAGGTATTTTGCCAGCAAGGCGGGTGACATGACCAGCGCCGCGCCGACATTGGTGAACCCCTCCCCCGCCGCGCCATCGATCGGAAACTCCCGCGCCGGGTCGAGCGAGTCCACGCCGGTCAGATCACGCAGCGTGTGGGTGTATTCCATGTTGGAGAGCCGCCGCAGCACGACCGGCCCCGGATCCCCCGCGTCGCTCAACGCAATCTGATCCAGCATGGAGCGGATCCAGCCGGTGAGCGCGGTTTTCTCCTCCTCGCTCAATTGCTTCGATTTCTTGGGCGGCATCTCGCCCAGCTCGATCTGGTCAAGCACCTGCTCCCAAACGCGCGGCTCTTTATGAATATCGGAGCTTTCGAGATCGAGGTCCCCTTTCTGCTCTTCTTCCGAATGGCAGTTCAGGCAGTAGGCTCGCAGGATGGCAGGCACGTCCGCGGCGGCGGCGGCGTTCACCGCCGGCAGCGTGGCGAGGCCGAGAATCAGGAACAGGTGGCGCATCATCATATCTCCTCCAGCATCATTTTGGCGTCTCCGAACTCACCAGGGCGCTGCTCCATTTTATCCATCATGGAGAGGAAGAGGCGGCAGAGCTGGCGGTCTTGTTTGCCCTCGTAGTTGGCCACCCGTCCGCCCTTGAGCCGCCCGCCCGCTCCGCCGAGCAGGATGACCGGAAGCTGGTCGTTGTTGTGCGCCGCGCCGGCCATCATGCTTGAGCAGTGCATGAGCATGGTGTTGTCCAGCAGGGTGCTATCGCCTTCCTTGATGCTGTCGAGCCGGCCCGCGAGATACGCGATCTGCTCCATGTGGAATTGATTCACCCTCAGCCAGTCCTCGCCGTCGCTGTGCGAGAGAAGGTGGTGGATCATGTAATCGATGCCGTGCCCCGGCTGCTGCACGCTGGCGAGGTTGGGGAAGCGGAGCGCGCTGTGGTCGTTGTTGAGCTTGAGCGTGCTGATGCGTGTGGTGTCGGTCTGGAAGCCGAGCACCATGATGTCGATCATCAGCTTCATGTGCTCGCCGATGTCCTGCGGAATGCCGTCGGCGGGGCGCTGCATGTTGGGCTTGTCGAGCGTGGGCCGCCAGCCTTGCAGCTCACCGCGCTGGCCGGCGTTTTCGAGGCGCTTCTCCACATCACGCACGCTGTCGAGATACTCGTCGAGCTTGTGCTGGTCGGTGCGGCCGAGCTTGCGGCGGAGGTCTTCCGCGTCGCCCATCACGGCGTCCAACACGCTCAGGTCTGCGGGCGAACTGTCGTCCTTGAACAAACGGTCGAAGGCGAGCGCGGGGTAAAGCTCCAGCGGCGTCGGCGTGGTCGGCGAACTCCACGAGATGTGCGAGCTGTAGAGCATCGAGTAATTCTTGTGGACCGACGGGTTCGATTTCTCGCACGCCAGCACGAGACTGGGCACCTTGGTGCTGCGGCCGTAGGTCTGGGCCAGCATCTGGTCGAAACTGATGCCGGAGCGGATCTCCCCGCCGCTGGCGATGGGCGCGCCGGAGAGGATGTTGCCCGTCTGCGAGCTGTGGATATTGCCCTTGGTCGCCTCCTCGTGATACAGCCCTTTCACAAAGAGCATCTTCTCGCGGAAATCCTTCAGCGGGGTCAGCACGCGGCCCAACTCCATGTTGCGCCCCTCGCCCCGGGCCCACCATTCCTTGGAATGAAAGCCGTTGCCGGAGAAAGTCACGCACAGACGCACCGGCGCCTCGCTCGCGGGCTTGTTGACCACGGGGACATCGCCCCAGACAGTGAAGGATTCAAACCACGGCAACGCCATGGTGACGCCCAAGCCGCGGAGAAACGCGCGACGGGAAAATTGATGCATGTTCGGATTCATAATTTTGGTCTGAGTTGATTGTTAAAGATATACTATTTGTGTGCAGACGGCCTGCTGAGCAGGGGATCGGAGTTCGGCGCGGTGTGGATCAGGCCAATAGCTCGGTGACAACGTGGCTTTCCTCGACACCGGTGAGTTTAAAATCGAGGCCGGCGTGGCGGAAAGTGAACCGCTCGTGGTCGAAGCCCATGAGGTGGAGAATGGTGGCGTGGAAGTCACGGACGTGGACGGGACTTTCCACGGCGCGGAGGCCAATATCGTCGGTGGCGCCATGGACGATGCCGCGCTTGACTCCCGCCCCGGCCAGCCAGGAGCTGAAGGCCCACGGATGGTGCTCGCGGCCCAGGGCGTCGGCGGTGTTGTTGAACGGCGTGCGGCCAAATTCCGTAGTCCAGACCACGAGCGTGTCCTCGAACATGCCGCGCTCTTTCAAATCACGCAGCAACGCGGCGATGGGTTGGTCCACGTTTTTGGCCAGCGGGGCATGGCTCATCATGTCGCCATGGGCATCCCAGTTGTTGGATGAACCGGTGTCGATGAGTTCGACAAAGCGCACGCCGCGCTCGATCAGGCGGCGAGCGGCAAGACATTGCCAGCCGAAGCCGGTAGTCTGACCGCGCTCGAGGCCGTAGCCAGCCAGGGTGTGGTCGGCCTCCTGGGAAAAATCAAACGCGTTGGGCACGGCCATCTGCATGCCGAAGGCGGTTTCGAACGTCTGCAAGCGCGCGGCCAGCAACGGATCACCCGCATGGGCCGCGAGATGCGACGCGTTCATCTCGCGCAGTGCGTCCAGTTCCCTCCGCTGGCGGTTGACCGGAACGCGCGGCGCGACATTGGCCACCGGCGTGGCCCCGGGCGCCACCAGCGTGCCCTGGAAGGCCCCGGGCAGGAAGTCATTGGCATAGACCTGCGTGCCCGCATAGGTCTGTTGTGGCGCAATGACGACAAAGCCGGGCAGGTTGCGGTTCATGGTGCCCAGGCCGTAGGTCACCCACGAGCCGATGCTGGGACGCGACTGCGCGAAAGAGCCGGTGTGCATGCCGAGCGTCGCGTTGTAATGGTTCGAGTGCGAGGTGTGCATCGAGCGGATGAGCGCGATGTCATCGACGCAGCCCGCCATGTGCGGGAAGAGCGAGCTGACTTCCGTGCCGCTTTGTCCGTGTTTCGAAAATTCCCACTGCGGGCGCTTGAGAAAGATGCGTTCGTAGCCGGGCCGGTCTTTGATCTCCGGGTGGTCGATCTTGATTTCCTTGCCGTGACCGTTCACGAGGTCCGGCTTGGGATCGAACGAATCCACATGCGACACCCCGCCGCTCATGAACAGGAAGATGACATTCTTCGCCTTGCCGGGGAAGTGCGACCGCTTCGGCGCGAGCGGATCGACGCTGTCGGCCAGCAGTTGCCGCACAATCCCCGGGAAAAGCAGCGACCCGGCCGCGAAGGAGCGGAGAAACCGGCGGCGGTTGGGCATCGTTGACATGGTGAGAAGCGGTTTGGGGGATGCGGTTGGGCGTGGGACGGAAAGGAGGTCAGTCGAGGTGCAGGAATTCATTGCTGGCCATGAGCACGCGGGCGAGAGCAGGCCATTTTTCCTCCTCCGGAGCGGGATAGCTGGCAAGGAAGCGCCGCACGCGGGCGATCTCTTCGCCGGACGGCTGGCGCTGGAAGAGCACGCGCCACGCCTGGACGACGCGCTCTGTTTCATCGGCCCAATTCATGAGCGGCCCGGCGAACACCGCCGCCTGCTCGTGGAAGAACGGATCATTGATGAAATACAGCGCCTGGGTGGGCACGGTGGTGATCTGGCGCGCCGCGGTGGTGGCATTCGGGTCGGCGCCATCGAAGAGGGAAAGGAAGGGATGCCGCTGCTGCCGCTGCACCATGAGGTAGGCGCTGCGCTTGTTGGTTTCATAAACCGCGTTGAACGGCGCGTGCTGGGTGAAACCCCAGGTTTCCTCCGGCGGGAACGGGTGCGCTTCGGCGGGTGACAGATCGAGGCGGCCCGAGGCATTGAGCACGGTGTCGCGCAATTCCTCGGCGGTGAGACGGCGGCGGTTGAAATGTGAGAAGAGCGAGTTGGCGGGATCCTCTGCGCGCGGCGCGGCGCTGGCCCGGCGGTAAGCCGTGGTGGCGAGGATGAGGCGGTGCATCGTCTTGACGCTGTATCCGCTTTCCACAAATCGGATGGCCAGCCAGTCGAGCAGCTCCGGATGCGTTGGCGGTTCGCCGCGCGAGCCATAATCGTTGGACGACCGCACGAGGCCGCGCCCGAAATGCCATTCCCACAGACGGTTCACCATCACCCGGGCCGAGAGAGGGTGCTGGACGATCCATTCCGCCAGCTCCTCGCGCCCGCTGCCGGTTTCATCCGCGAGCGGCTGCCCGCCGAACACGGAGAGCCAGCGGCGCGGCACTTCATCGCCCGGCTTTTCAGGGTCGCCGCGTTGATGGAAGCGCGTGTTTTTCGCGGCCGCCTCCGCCACCGCGTAAGCGACGGGAATCACCGGCTCTGGACCGGGATCCGGCAGGGCCGCGGTGGCGAACCGGCCCAGCTCTGCCAGCGCCGGGCCGGCTTCGGGGGCCGCAAAGTGATCGATTGCAAACGACACGCCATCGAGCGCGGCGGGATGGGCGTCGGCGACCCGCCCATGGAGCGTGATCTCGCCCTCCATCGGGCTGACCCAGGCCACGGCAACCGGACGGTTGACCCCCGGATGCACGAAGAACGACTTCGCCGCCAGCGTGGTCCACGCCATCACCTGCTGGTCCGAGGCATTGACGAAAACCGAGGGCTCGCCACCCAAGCTCCACGCCTTGAGCGAACTATTGCCGCTGATGCCGTGGCGAAGGTCGGTCAAATAAACCGGCGCGCCGGTGACTTCGATGAAGCACCACTCCGCGCCGTGCGCGCCCGGATGCGGATTGCCCAAAGTCAACTCGTCCACCAGTTCCGCCGTGCTCCAGCGACGCCGCGCGCCACCGGTTTCTTGAATATTCCATTCAAGCAACGTGCTGTCCGCCCCGTGACTTTCCCCCGGCAGCACGCTCAACTGCACCACCTCCCCGCGGCGCACGGTCAGGTGATGCTCGAAGGGAACACTGGCTCCCTCCGCCACCGGCGCGGTGAAGAGGTTACGCTTCACGCCCTCAAGCGCGCCGACCAGTTTCTCCGAGGTGGCTTTCGCGGCCTCCAGCCGTGCTTTTTTCTGCTCCTCAAGGGCGGCGACTTTGTCATGCCACGGCTTCATGAGCACTTCCACCTCGTCCGGAGGCATCAGCGGCACCATGTCGCGCGGCTGGCCCTTGGGCTCGCAGCCGGGAAAGGCAAAGCGCGTGCTCTCAAAGAAGCCGTAAAGGGCGTAGTAATCCCGCGCGGTGATGGGATCGTATTTGTGATCGTGGCAGCGCGCGCAGCCGATGGTCAGGCCGAGAAAGTTTTTTCCCAAGGTATCCAGCACGTCCTCGGTGGTGAGGTGCATGTCCTTGTCGATGTCATGGCCGAAGCGCCGCGCGATGGCCAGATAGCCGGTGGCGATGATGCCCTCGCGGCGGGCGTTCGACGGAGCGCGGTCGCGCAGGATGTCACCCGCCAGTTGCAGCCGGACAAACTCATCGTAGCGCAGATCGCGGTTGAAGGCGTCGATGACCCAGTTGCGGTAGCGCCAGGCGTGCGGCAGCGGGCGATCGGTGTTTTCCCCCGCCGTGTCCGCATAGCGCACCACATCCAGCCACTTGCGGCCCCACTGCACGCCGTATTGCGGCGACGCCAGCAGCCGCTCGACCAGATCCTGATACGCCGTCTCTGGTTCACGGGCCGATTGCTCCACAAAGGCATCCACTTCCTCCGCCGTGGGCGGCAGGCCGGTGAGATCATACGTCACGCGGCGGATGAGCGGGCGCGGATCCGCCGTCGGAGCGGGCGCCAGCCCTTTTTCGGCAATCTTTTCATCAAGGAACGAATCGATCTCGCGCGCCGGATCCGCCGGCGCCAGCGGCTGGAACGCCCACCAGGTTCTGGCCTCCTCTTCCTTCATGCCGGCGATCTTCGCCTCGCCCACGCGCGGGTCCGGCGCGCCCATCCGCACCCACTCCACCAAATCCGCGATGACCGCGTCCGGCAGCTTCCCGCCCTTTTTCTTCGGCGGCATCCGCAGGTCCTCGTCCTCATAGCGGATGGCCCGGATCAGCGGCGACTCGCCGGGTTGTCCGGGCACAATCGCGGGGCCGGCATCCCCGCCTTTTTCCCAGCCCTGTTTCGTATCCAGCGCCAGCCCGCCCTTCGTGTTCACGTCGCTGTGGCACTCATAACAATGCCGCGCCAGCACCGGGCGGATTCTGGATTCAAAAAACGCGGTCGTATCATCCGCCCGCGTCTCTCCCGTGGCCGATAACAGCCAGGGAAGTAACAGGATCGCGGGCATTCCTCTTTTCATGATGACGGAAGCGTGGGGGTGTTGACAAAGCAGGACGTCCTGGCGCCTCCAGAGGAGGCGTTGAGGGGACAACGTGCCGAATGAAACAGGGGTTTAGTCTTGCTCGGAAAAACTCGGTTCCGGGAGGGGAAGCCATTCACGCCAGCTCGTGATGTGATGACGGTTGATACGCTCGCATTCCGCGGGCGTCTTGGTTTGGAAATATTCCAGCAACTCCACATGGCCGATCACCGTCTCCTCCCGGGTGCCGTGCGTCTGCACCTGTTTGGCGCGATGCAGGCGGCCGAGCCACAGCTCCAGTTCGCTGCGCAGGGAGCGCCATAACTTCACCAGGCGCGCGTTGCCGGAGGCTTCCAGCACCAGCTGGTGGAAATCGAGGTCCAGATGGGTGACCTCCAGCAGGTCGGTGGCATGCCGGGTGGCTTCGATGTTTTTTTCAAGGGCCGAGGCATTGTGGCGCAGGGCGCGAGCCGCCAGCTTGGCCGCCAGCGGCTCCAAGGCCAGCCGGAGCACATAGAGTTCCTCAAAATCGGACACCGACAGGTCCTTGACGTAAGCGCGCCCGGTCGGGCTGAACTCAACCAAGCCCTCGCGCTCCAGCGTGATGAGCGCCTCGCGCACCGGCACCCGGCTGACGCCGAGACGCTTTCCCACCGCCAGTTCCGCCAGCAGATCACCCGGGGCCACCACGCCGTCCAGAATTTGCTTTCGCAACTGGGACACGGTGTAGTCGGTGCGCGGGGTGGCGGAGCGGCGCTGGCGGGTGATGCTGGACATACTAAGACAGATAACGGTATACCAAAATGAGTCAAGTCATGAAAATCCGGAAAAACCGTCGTGCTTCGCTAGTCATTTTGCCGAGGTCCTGATCTCTGATGCCTCATCCTCCGCCGGCGCGAGCCTTATTGATCCACTGCCGCAACTCCGCCGCCCGCCGGGTGAGGGCGTCAAAGCTACCCGGTTCCAAAAATTCCTTTTTAAAAAGTTGCGAGCCAATGCCCAAGGCGGTGACCCCCGCCTCGAACCAGCGGGTGAAGGCTTCCGGCGAAGCCTCGCTTACACCCGTGACCATCACCCGCGTCCAAGGGCAGGGGCCGAGCACTGCTTTGACAAAAGCCGGCCCGCCAACGGCTTCGCAGGGAAAAACCTTCACGATCTCCACGCCATGTTCCTCGGCCAAGCCGATTTCCGTCGGCGTGGCGCAGCCGGGCAGATACGCGACTTTGCGGCGGTTGCACAAGCGGGCCACCCGTTCATTAAACGACGGTCCGACAATAAAATCCGCGCCGTGGGCGATGAAAAGCGCGGCGGTGGCTTCATCGACAATGGATCCGGCGCCCAGCACCAACTCCGGCGTTTCGCGTCGTGCCCGGCGCGCCAGTTCGCTGAAAACGTCGATGGCATGGTCGCCCCGGTTGACAAACTCAAAGGCCCTCACGCCGCCCGCCGCGCAGGCGGAGAGCGCGCCCCACGCGGTCTCCGCCTCAGCATGGTAAAACACGGGCACCAAACCGGACTCCACAATCCGGTTTAAAACATCGAGGCGCAGGAAACGGGCCATTGGCGACAGGCGGCTGGGTGATTATGAACGGCGGCGGCGAAGCAAGCTCGCGGCCCCGAGGCCGAGGAACGCGAGTGAAGCCGGTTCCGGAACCAAGGTGATGGTGGCGGTGGTGCCGAGGTGGTGCCAGCGCGCATCAGCCGCGTCGGGATGGTAAGGCTGGGCGAAGTAAATGCCATCTCCGGTGGCCAGCGAAAACGTCTCCGTAAAAGTATGGAAGCTGCCCGGCGCCGTGCCCTCATCGCCGAATCCGGAGACATCCGCCTGGTCAACGACGGTGGAAACCCCGCCGATATTGGTGAGAACCACGGCGCGGCTGATTTCACCATCCGCGTTGTTGTTCTTGAAAGTGACCGTCACCAGGTAGTCGCCCGCCTCGGGAGCGATGAATCCCGCCGAAGTGGTGCGGTTGGGCATGTCCGCGATCGCGGTCATCAGCGTGATGGTATAGGCCTCGAAGTGCATGCCGTGCGGCCAGTCGTTGCGGGTGAAGGTTTCCCCGCCATCCCCGTATCCCACGTTGCCCCATGAATCCAAATCGCCGTTGTGGTGGAAGTTATCAATGCGCGGCTCGCCTGCCGGGGCGTTGGCAAACGAATTGTAGAGTGTGAAGTTGGCATAACCGGCATCCCAATAGCCATATCTCCAGACTCCGTTGGGATTGACATAACTGGAGGGGAAGTCATCCCCCAGGCTCCAGACGGTGGCGGCGGAGGCCTGGCTTGCCGCCAAGGCGGATGAGGCGAGGACGATGCATGTAAGCGAGGTTTTCATGGTTGGTCAGTGGTCGATTGGTTGCTTGGTTGGTTATGAATCAGGAAGAGAGGGTCGGAAATTCCCAGGTCGGGATCTGCTTTCCTGGTGAGCCGGAAGGTTGCGCCCGCTTCGTCATCGAAGCGCGTCCCGCCGGACTCCGTGTCATTGCGCCGTCCGCGCGCGCCAGAAACGGGAGGCGCCGGAGGCCGGCGCCGTGTAGGGGCTGGTGGCGCCGGGGACATCTTTCCAGCCGGCCAGGGTTCCCTCATCAGCCACTTGCAGAATGCCTTGGAAGGTGATGGAGAGGCCCGACGAGGTCGCGGAAATGTCAATGCGCGGCTGGTCGGAGCCGGTGCCGGTGACCGCGGTGACCACGGCGTCCAAACCGACGTGATGATAGCGCTGGTCCATGGCCTCGGGATGAGCCAGTTGGACAAAATACACGCCCTCTCCGGCCTCCAGGGCAAATGTTTCCGCAAAGGTGTTGAAGCTGTCGGGAGCTTCGTTTTCGTCTTCGCCGAACCCCCAGATCTCCGCCTCGTGGACGACCGAGGCAACGCCCTCCCGGAGCGCGAGGACGACCACCCGGCTGATGTCTCCGTCGGCGTTGTTGTTCTTGAATTGGACCGCGACCTGATAGTCCCCCGCTTGCGGCGCGACAAACCCCGCGGAGGTGAGGCGGTCCTCCAAGGACTGGTCCGGGGTCATGAGTGTGGTGGTATAGGCCTGGAAGTGCATGCCATGCGGCCAGTCCTCGCGCGTGAATGTTTCCCCCCCGTCGCCATAGCCCACATTGCCATGGCTATCGAGATGCCCGTTGTGGTGGAAATTGTCGATACGCGACTCCCCGGCCGGCTGATTGGTGAACGAATTGTATAAGGTAAAAGTGGTATACTCCCCATTCCAGAAGCCAAAAACCCAAGGCGAATGCGGGTTGGAATAAAAACTCGGATAATCCTCGTTCAAGTTCCATACCGGGCCAGGATGGATCAGATCATCGTTGAGGAGCGTGACCGACACCGAACCTTGGCCTCCGATCCCCGCGCCACCCGTGGGGTTGGACAGGGTGATTTTGAAAGACTCGTCCGGCTCGAACACCGTGTCGCCCGCGACCATCACCGTGATCGTCTTGGGGGAACTGTCGCCGTCGGCCCAGGTCAAGGTGCCGCTGGCGGCCGTGTAATCTTCACCCGCGGTGGCCGAGACATCCGAAGTGGCATACTGAACGCTGATCGCGCCGCCGGCCGCTTCCACGCGCGTGACGGTGAGGGTGAGGGCCCGGTTGCCGTCGTTACCCTCCTGCACGCTGATGTTTCCCTCCGCGAACTGCAGCACGCCGGTGATCCCGGTTTTCCGGATCACGGCGTCCACCC
The DNA here is from genome assembly GCA_964596095.1 of uncultured Enterobacteriaceae bacterium. Taxonomy (GTDB): domain Bacteria; phylum Verrucomicrobiota; class Verrucomicrobiia; order Verrucomicrobiales; family V1-33; genus CAJBME01. The sequence goes on along the minus strand of CAZQUC010000005.1, from coordinate 4,322 downwards.
CGGCGTGGTGCCATCGCGGATCGGAGGCGCTTTCGTGGGCGGGATGGGCGAGGTAAAGACCGTCCCCCGCCGCCAAGGTGAACGTGCCGGTGAAGGTATGGAAGCTTTCCGGCGCGGTGTCTTCATCTCCAAACCCCATGATTTCCGCCTCATCGACCACGCTCGCCACCCCGTCGATGTGGGTGAGCACCTGCACCCGGCTGATGTCCCCGTCGGCGTTGTTGTTCTTGAAAGTGACCGCGAGCTGGTATTCCCCCGCCTCGGGCGCGACAAACCCCGCGGAAGTGACGCGGTTGAAGAGATCCTCGATGGCCGTCATCAACGTGGTGGTGTTGGCCATGAAATGCATGCCGTGCGGCCAATCGTTGCGCGTGAAGGTCTCTCCGCCGTCCGCGTAACCCACATTGCCATGGTTGTCCAAGTTGCCATTGTGATGGAAGTTGTCGATGCGCGGCTCTCCGGCCGGCGTGTTGGTGAACGAATTGTATAACGTGAAGGTGGAATATTCCCCGTCCCACCACCCGAACACCCACGGCGCATGCGGGTTGGAATAAAAGCTCGGATAATCGTTGTTCAGGCTCCAGATCGGGCCGGGGTTGGCCAAATCGTCATTGCGGATGGTCACCACCGCGGCCGCCGGCGATCCGATCCCCGCGCCATTCGCCGGATTGGACAGGGAGATTTCGATGGTCTCGTGCGGCTCGAACATCGTGTCCCCCAACACCTCGACCGTGAAGCTCTTGGGCGAGGCGTCGCCATCAGCCCAAGTCAAGGTGCCGCCGAACGCGGCGTAATCCTCGCCCGCGGTGGAGCTTCCGCCGGTGACGGCGTAATCCACACTGACCGCCCCACTGGAACCACCGTCACGCTCGACCGTGACGGTGACGGCCTGGGAGCCGCTCCGGCCCTCATCGGTTTCATACGACGCGTTCCCAAACCGGAGGCTGCCCGCCGGGAAGTCCGCCTCGATCTCCGCATCCACGCCCACATGATGCCAGCGGGCATCCGCGGCGTTTGGGTTGGCCGGATTGACGAAATAAATGCTCTCCCCGGCGGCCAGTGTCAACGTGCCTGTATAAGAATGGTAACTTTGCGGGGCCGTCTCGGGATCGCCAAACCCATCGATTTCGGCTTCATCCACAACGGTGATCACTCCACCGACGCCGGCGAGGACTTGCACGAGGCTGGCATCCCCGTCCTCGATGTTATTTTTGAAATGAACCGTAACCGTGTAGTCGCCGGCGGTGGGAGCGGTGAATCCGGCGGCGGCGATCCGATTGAACGAATCCGCCGTCGAGCTCATGATGTTGATCTTCCCGGCAATATAATGCATGCCGTGCGGCCAATCGGTGCGGGTGAAGGTTTCTGCGGAAATATTCTTATTCACATTGCCGAAGGAATCCGGATCGTTGTTGATGCAGAGCGCGTTCTGGCGTGTATCTCCGCCGGGATTCAGCAGCAGGGTGTTATAGAGGGTAAAGGTGGTCAGCGCGGCATCCCAGTAGCCATAGCTCCAGGGACCGTTCGGGTTGGTGTAGGTGGCGGGATAATCATCCGCCAGATTCCAAGTGAGGGCGGAGGAGGCTGACGGCGGCAGACAGGCGGCCACGCCGATGAGAAGAAGCATGCGCAGGGGATTCATGGCATTGGGGTGTTTTGAGTGGGTCGGTCAATAAATGATCCACCGTTGTTCGATGGAGATGATTATTATTTCATTAAAAAACTATTATACTTTTTTAGGATATTTACTTATTTTATAGACACCTTGTTTCAACTGTCTGGTCTTCGGGCTTGTGCGGTGCCTTCCCATGGAATTCTTCCCGTTCCTCTAACCTGTTCTTTAAAGGGAAAACTCCCCGGCCTTTAACATCCCTCTCAGCACTGGATCAGCGCGACAGGGTCCGTGGTGGCTCCCAAGCAATGAAGACCACGCCAAGGTTGGCCGGCAGGAGACGAAATTCCGGTCACCAAAACCTCAGGACATGGAATCCCCGCACGGCGGAGCACATCGTTGAAGATATTGTTCAGAAGTTTATTCATGTGGTCTGCAAGGGGATTGTTAATTCGGTATACCGTATCCAATAACGGTATACATTATCTTGTCAAGAATTTATTTAAATATTATTTTTTGTCTGTATTTATTTGATAATGAATGATTTGCGATATTAATGCTCTTTGAATTCCATCGGTGCGCCGAGCCATGCCTCCGGGGCATGCAGACGTTTTTCAAGGCAGCTTGATGGCGGCTCGGCTACCACGCATAGTGATCGAAGCCATAGATCAGCGCACGGCCGAGGAATCCGCTCACCGCCACCATCGCAGCGCCCACCAGCAATACCCGGCGGAACCGTCTTCTTCCGGCAACCCTTCCCCGCCTCCTGCCACCACGGGCTTGTGGGGATTGGCGTTGAAGAATACCGGTATGGCGGCACTGGCCCTCTTCCGTTTATGCTGTCAGGTGAATGCCCACCGTCGGCGGACGCAGGCTCAATGCGAATCAAGAGGGAAAGAACCAACTGCGGCGCGCTCACCGAAGGTGAGCCCAAGAAGTGGTTGCGGATTTTTTAGTATACCGTTTAATAGCTTTAACAAGCTCACTCATGAGGCCACAAACAGACAACAGGAGCCATGCCGGACACCGCCTATGGGAGGTTGATGGGCGAATGGCCAGCCGCCACCTCCTGGCAGACCGGACTTCCTCCAAAAGCCCGTCCAAACCTGGCCGCGAGCAACATGTCTCACCGGAAAAAAGCGGCACGCCTCCGCGTCCGGCCCAGCCCCTTCCACGCCATGAAGCCAGGCTCAACAGCCCAAGAATGGGCGCGGAGCATCGCGACGGCGGGGCAACCAAGGCAGTCCCTGCCGGACGCTTAGGCGATCTCCGGTTTTGGCAAAAAGACCGGCCTCTCCAAGCTGCTCATGCCATGCGCTCCTCTGCCCTTCTCCTCACGATGGCGAGCCTTGCCCTCTTTTTGCCCTTCATCCAAACGCAAGCAAAATCCACCAGGCCTGATGAGGCGCCGGCCCGTCCCTCAACCACGCCCGACAGCCTGTCGTCTCTCTCACCTGAAATGGGTGGAGCCCAGCGACGCCGCGCGCTGGAGGAACTGGCTTCAACTCCCCGCGGTGCAGCGGCCTTGGTGGCGGCATTCAACGAGGCCCACCTCTCCAGAGACGAGCTGGACAGCCCGCTGGTGGAAAAACTGCAAGCCGTGCTGAAAAACGACACGGGGCTCAAGGAGCTGCTCGACTCCATGTCCGGGCTTCTCCGCCAAGTGTTGGTGCTTGATGGCCAGAGCGGAAGTTTCGCCGATGGCGGGATCACCCTCGACGGCCCCTTCACTGTCGAGACCTGGATCAAACTCGGTCCAGGCATCGGCGGCGAAGGCAGCCTACTGGGCGCACCAGGCGTCTTTGACATCAATTTTCGAGATTCCCGCCTCCGCGTCCGGGCGGGCGGCGGCCCGGACGATGCCATTGTGGCCACCACGCCGATGACGCCCGGCGCCTGGACGCATGTGGCCGTCACCCGCGATTCATCCGGACGGTTCAAGCTTTATCTGGATGGCGTGCTCGATCAAGCCGAAGGTTCTCTCGATCCGCGCCGATACGAAAACCTGGCCATCGGTCGCGGCGCCAGCGCCACCCTCGCCGAATTCCGCATTTGGCGCACCTGCCTCAGCCGGTTTACGATTCTGGCGCAATTCGACCGCACCGGTCTGGAGCCGCCGCCCGCCTTTTACCGTCCGCTTGACGCTCCGTGGGAGTCCCTGCGCGGCGGCGCGCGCGTCGTGCGCGCCATGGATTTCCCACCCCTTGTCAGCCCCGGAGCCGCACGAGCCTTGGACGCAAAATTCGCCCAATATCGCGCCTTGGCCCGACGGTCTGGAGGTGATCCCGCGCGAGGCCAGGCTGTCGCCGCCCTCTGCACTGCCTGTCACAAAATCCGCGGCGAGGGGGCGATGATCGGCCCTGATCTCAGCAACGTGGGGGCGATGGGAACGGAAATCATCCTGCGCAGCATACTGACCCCCAACGCCGCGATCTCCCCTGACTACCGTTTGTTTCGCGTGGAACTGACCGATGGCAACATAAAGGAGGGGTTCCTTGCGCGCGAGGAGACCGGGACCATCGTCCTCCGCGTGCCCGGAGTCGAAGACGCGCGCATTCCACCCGACCAAGTGCGCAAAAGCGGATTCATCCACCGCTCCCTCATGCCTGAAGGACTGGAAGCGACGTTCACGCCAGGGCAATGGACCGACCTCATGGCCTATCTGCTGTCATTGAAATAATGTAGCATTCGCAATATATCACACCTCACG
>CAZQUC010000004.1:8370-31749 GCA_964596095.1 uncultured Enterobacteriaceae bacterium | reverse complement strand
AGGGCAACAGCCGGTATCATGAAAACATCACGGGTGACATCGGATCCTTCGACGGCGTGCTCGACGAACTCGCGATCTATAACACCGCACTGCCCGTCGACCGCATCGAAGCCCATTACTACGCGGCGCTCGGCTCCACCGGCGAAGGCGAAATCACCCTGCTGCCCCAGAGCGACCTGTCGGATCGTGCCCTCAACGAAAACGAGCCCACCCAATTCACGGTCGGCGTGGAAGGCCCCGGCCCGTTCACGTATCAATGGTATCGCAACAACATCGCCATCGAGGGCGCGACCACCAGCGTGCTTCTGCTCGGCGGCAGGCTGGCCGAGGCCGGCGTTTACACGGTCAAAGTCGCCAACGCCACCCACGAGACGACCAGCCCGCCCGTCACCGTGAGCGTGACGGCTGACACCACCTCCCCCGCCGTCGTGGCCAGCCGGGCCGTCGCCGGCTCGTTGAATGAAGTCCTCCTCGATTTCAGCGAACCCCTCGACCCGGTGAACGCGGTGGCCCCCGGCACGTATGCGCTGGGCGGCGGACTCACGCTGCTTTCGGCCACCCTCAGCGACGACAGCCGCCAGGTCGTGCTCAAGACCTCCACCCAGACCGCCGGAACCACTTACACGGTGGGTCTCACCGGCTTGCGCGACCGCTCCGCCGCCGGCAACCCGCTCACCACCACGCTCAACCTCGTCTCCGTGATCACCTACGCCGACGAAGTGCTCGCCGATGGCCCCGTGCGTTACTGGCAGTTCGAGGAAGCCGACCTCGACGACGAAGCCGGCCAGGCATTCGCCCTCAGCACGGCCACGCCCGGAGCGCCGCCCGCGACGTATCAAAGCTGGGACGGCAGCTACCCCGAACTGGGCGTGCCCGGCCTGTTATCCGCGTTTCCGGAAGACCGCGCGGTGCGCCTCACCCGCGAGTTCGGACAATGGGCGTCGGTGCCCAATGCCGATGATATCAACGTTGCCGGGCCGAAAGCCAAGCGCGCCTACGAAGTCTGGTTCCAGGCCGCCACCGTGCCCGCGCCGGATGCCATCGGGACCGAAGCCATCGCCGGCATCTGGGAAGAAGGCGGCACCGCCCGCAGCATCAATCTCTACCTCTGGCGCGATCCCGAGAACGTCAACGAGAACGAGGCGGCCTTGGTCTTCCATGCCTTCAACAATGCCAACGACGGCGCCGGCAGCCCGTGGGGATTGCCCGGCACCGAGCCGATCTTCGTCCAGCACACGATTCAGGCCGGCCGGACGTATCACGTCGTCGCGGTGCTGGATGGCGACAATACCGGCGTCACCGGCAGCCTCATCCTCTACGTCAACGGCCAGGAAGTCGCCCGCGCCGGCGGCGTGGGCCAGATCTACGGCCACGGCAGCGACAATCGCATCGGCCAGGGCAACAGCCTCTATCACGAAGGCGCCACCGGCGATGTCGGCTCCTTCGATGGCGTGCTCGACGAACTCGCCATCTACAACACCACGCTCACGCCCGGGCGCATCCTCGCCCACTACCAGACCGGCATCGGCCAAGTGGTCGATCCCGGCGTCGGCGGCCCGATCATTCAGGACGTGCGGGTGGCGAACGGTTCCGTGACCATCATCTGGAGCGGTGGCGGCACCCTGGAGTGGTCCAATAATCTGGACTCCAACCAATGGACCTCCCTCCCCGCCGCCACCAGTCCCTACGCGGAGCCGCTCTCCGGCGTCGGCCTCCGGTTCTTCCGCGTGGTGGCGCCGTAAAGCAAAAGAATGGGATGCCGGGCCGGACGGGCGGAAGGCTCGTCCGGCCTTTTCCATGATGAAAGCATCCGACTGACTTTTCCCAAACGCCCTGCGCCCGCCAACCGTATCTCCTTGGCCTCGGTCGTGTCACTGACATTGGCCGTGCTCACATGCAGCAGGTGGGGCAACGGAGACGCCAGCCGGGGTAGTCCTTGGGCGAGGAGCGCCGCCGGCAATCTGGGCAAATGGCGGTCACGAAGCCAAATCGCAGCGCTCCTTTTGGGCGACGAGTTCGGCTTTAATGGCGAGGGCTTCGGTGAGGGCCTGGCCGGGAGTGTCGGCGAGGACGGTGTAATGGCCCATTTTGCGCCGGGGCAGGGCGCGGCGTTTGCCGTAGAGGTGCAATTTGGCGCGGGGGTGGCGGAGGATGGGCGTCCAATCGGGGGATTCGAGTTCGCCGGGCCAGAGGTCGCCGAGGAGGTTGACCATGACCGCGGGGGTATGCTGGGCGGCATCGCCCAAGGGAAGGCCGGCGACGGCGCGGAGTTGCTGCTCGAACTGGTTGGTGACGCAGGCGTCGATGGTGTAGTGGCCGGAGTTGTGCGGGCGCGGGGCGATTTCATTGACGAGCACGCGGCCGTCACCGAGCACAAACATCTCGACCGCGAGCACGCCGACATAATCGAGAGCCTCGGCGACCCGGCGCGCGAGGCGTTGCGCTTCGGCGGCGATGTCGGCGGAAACCCGCGCCGGCGCGACGGTGACGTCAAGCACGTGGCGCTGGTGCTGGTTTTCGACGCAGGCGAACGGCACGAACGCGCCATCCTGCCCGCGCGCGGCGACGACGCTGATCTCGCAGGTGAAATCAACCCATTGCTCCAGCACCCCGCGTGCGGCGCCGAAGGCGGCCCATATCGCGGTGGGATCTTCGCCCCCGGTGAGTGTGGTCTGGCCCTTGCCGTCGTAGCCGAACGCGGCGGTTTTGAGGACGGCGGGGGAGCCGATCTCCTGCCACGCCTGCTGGAGCGAGACGGGCGAATCCACCACCCGGAAATCGGCGCACGGCAGGCCTTGGGCACGCAGGAAGGATTTTTCCTTCTCGCGGTTTTGCGTGGTTTCGAGCGCGTGGCGGCTGGGGAAGACGGGCCGCCGCTGCTCCAGCGCGGCCAGGAAGGACGCGGGGATGTTTTCAAACTCCATCGTCACCACATCGACTTCGGAGACGAAGCTGCTGAGCGCCTCGGGATCGTAATACGGCGCGTTGATTTCGCGCGTGGCGAACTGCCCCGCGGGGCTGGGTGGATACTCGTCGGTGAAGACGACGACGCGGTAACCTTCGCGCCGGGCCTCGCGCGCCAACATGCGCCCGAGCTGCCCGCCGCCCACGATGCCGAGGGTCTGGCCGGGTTGGATCATGGATCGATGCAATGGGGGATGAGAATGGGGACGGCGATGGTTCGAAGGGGACTCCGGGGAGAAGCCTTCGCCATCGCGGCCTGCCTTTTGGGCCGGAACGCTCCCTCCTGCAAGCACGAGGTGGATTTTTCCGCTCGCGAGGTCGGCCGGTCCCCCGAAAACCACCGTTCGCTCCCTGCGAAAATTGCCGCTGGTCAAACGATGAATCCGTGCCATGATGCGGGCGAGGCGGCGACTCACGGAGCGCTGCCGGTTTGTTGATCAACGATGGAAAAATATACTTCACGCCTCCGATTTTGGGGAGGCCTTACTGGGTTCGCCGCTCTGGCGATGATGGGACTGACCTCGTGTGCGACCGCCACCGGCTCCAAGCCGGCGGCCGCCGTCGTCGTGGCCAAGGCTGACAAAGACGGTCGCTGGAAAAAGTATCAGGACGGCACCGCGTCCTGGTATGGCGGGCGCTGGCACGGCCGTCTGACCGCCAACGGCGAGCGTTACAACCAACATACGATGACGGCGGCGCACAAAAAACTGCCCTTCGGCACGCGCGTGCGGGTCACCAACACCCGCAACGGCAAAACGTGCGTCGTGCGCATCAACAACCGCGGCCCTTACGTGCGGGGCCGGGTGATCGACCTCTCCGTCGCCGCGGCGAAGGAATTGGGATTCCACAGCAATGGGATCACCAAAGTGTCGCTGGAAGTCCTGAACTGAGGGCCGGCGGCAGTGGGGATAGCGTGCGAGAAACCGGGATGAAGCCATCACCCCGCGTGACCCCGCGCCCGCTCACTATCCCTCCTCCCTCTCCACCGCGGCAAAATCTTCAGGATAAGCCCGGCGCAGGTATTCCAGATAGCGGGCGGGTTGTTCGCGCAGTTGGCGGAAAACTTTGCGCACCTCCGGTTCCAGCTTGGGATAGGCGCCGGGGTGCGTGGCGACCAATCTTTCGTAACGCTCCAGCACCGGCTCCAATTGCTCCGAGCTGAAGGGGCCTCGGAGTTTCTCCAGGGCGAAGCGCAGGAACTGCCGGCGATAGTCACTAGACTCGGCCATGAGTTTTTTGCTAAGCCGCCCGCGATGCCCGCGCAGAATGGACAGATAGTCATACCGGCCATTTTCATCCTCCGCTTGCTCCCATCCGTTGAACGCGCCGTCCAGGTCCCAGGTCAGTCCGCTCCAAGGCACACCCGACGCTTCCCGGTCGCGGAAGTAGGCGCCTTGGTTGTTATCGGAAATCACGGCGAAGCTGATCATGAAACTCCAGGCTGCGAGATCTTCCAGATCGTAGAGATGTCCCACCCCCTCCATGTCCAATGGCTCGTCGCTCAAGGTCCGGCGGCGGAAATCCTTGTAAGCCCTGCTTTCCACCTGCGTCTTCGCTTTCAGCCGATGGAAGTCGATATTCCGGAGCTGGTGGCGGACCTGGAGATAATGGAGCGACTGGTGCTCGACGAGGAAATAGGGGGCGGGGATCAACGTGCCGTTGAGATAGACCACGGCCGGTCGCACCGCCGAGGTCTGGCACCCCGCTCGCGCGGCCAGCTCCAGCATCAAGGCGCCGACCACCCGCTTCGGGCGCGCGCCATTCATCAGCACGACACTTTTCAGTGGCGGGGTCTCCGGGCCGAAGAACAATCCGGGCGGGGAGTGCGGTTCGCCGGCATAACGGCGGTGGAAGACGAGGCGGAAGCTCTTGATGTCGCCGCCCCGGCTGACGCCGCCATGCACGCGCAGGCCGACCGGCTGCTCCAGGACGGTTTCGTTGCCCAGCGTGACTGTCGCCCAGGCCGGCCGCTCCCAATTCCGTCCGCGTTTCCGCGCGTTCGGGACGATGCCATAATGTTCGTCGAACAATTCCTCTGCGCCGCAGACGAGCGACACGATGGCGGTGTCTTCCGGCACCGACGGTGGCGGCGAGGGCAGCAGCGAGGTCGAGGGCGGCACCGACGGATCGAAGCGTGCCGCATCCGGCTCGGGACAAGGGCCGCCGAACAACCGGCGCGCGGGCCTGGCATCCGATCCCAACGGCTGCGGCCGCGAATAAAACCGGCTCACGGACAAAAACCCGAGGCGGGCCAGCATGGCCTGGCGCTTGGAAAAGCGGTCCTTGCCCAGCATCACCTCGGTCCGCGAGGCCCAGTCGCGGAAGCTGCGGATCGATCCCGAAGTATCGATGCGCCAAGCCGAAGCGAGGATCACCAGCGCACCGCCACAGGGCGGCAGCCACCACGGGAACGCTCGTTTCTTGAGGGTCATGACAGGGCAGGAGGCGGCCTCAAGTATTGGCCCACTGGCTGAAGAACAACCCGATCTCGGCTGAAGGCAACTCCCGACGCAGGGCTTCTTCCAGCCGCGCGGCCTGGCCGGGATCGGCTTTGCGGAACGACCAGGTGAGCACGTAGTGATCGCCTTCCGTGGAGAGACTCTCAAAGACCGGCTTGGTCAGGTGCGCGGGCAGCAGGCCGCCCACCGCCGCTTCCGAGGCGCGGAATTCCTCGCCCGGGCAGCGGACGACCACCGTGCCGTGGCCGGCGCGCGGCGCGAGAAAGGCCGGGGACCAGCGCAGCAGGAAAAACGCGATCAGGGCCGTGCCGAGGATGAGCAACAGGAAGATGGTATTGAAGGTCGCGCTGCACAGGCCGGCCGCGACGACGAGCATGAGGAAGCCGATTTCCTCCGGCTCCTTGATGGGCGTGCGGAAGCGGATCACCGACAGCGCGCCGAGCAACCCCAACGAGAGCGGGAGGGAGAATTGCACGCAGATGAAAATGGCCGTGGTGGCGATGGCGATGAGCGGAAAGGCGCGATGCACGTTGCTGCCGGTGGCGCGCGAGCCGTAAAACCGGCTGTAGCACCAGGAGAGCACCAGTCCCGCCGCCAGCGAAGCCAGCAAGGCGAAAAACAGGGTGATCAAGCCGAGATCCGTCACCCGCTCGACCTCGCGGCCGTGCAGCAGATCATGGAGGGATTCGCGGAGTTGTTGCCAGTTCATAGAATCAAATCGGGATCGTCCAGCAAGCGGAGCATGAGACGTTCATACTTGGAAAACGACGCACGCCGGACATCGAAGCGCGGCAGGGCGCGGGCGGGCGGGAGCACTTCGGGGGAAGCGCTTTTTTGCTCGAACACGCCCTCGGTCAGCCGCGCGCAAGGATAATGGAATCCGCCGCCGGGATGCGCGCGCGGGCACTGAATCTCCGTGTCCAGGCAAAACGTGGCAGCCGCATGGAGCGGGTGCGTGAACCGTTCGCGCTGATACCGCACTTCCAACAGCGGTTGCAGCGCCCCGGCCGCGCGCGGCGCCTCCGCCGGGGAAAACGCCTCGGCCCATTGCAGCCACCGCGGATCCGCCAAGGGCAGGCGGGCCGCTTCCTCCCCGCTCACCGGCAGCGGCCGCCGGGTCTTGCTCCGGGTGTTGCCGCGCTTGTTCTTGATTTCCAGCCACGCGGGGCCGGGCAGCGGCCGTCCGTCCGGCCGCGCATACCAGCGGATGCGGTATTTCGTTTTGGCGAAATCACTTGCGCGCTTCTCCTCCAGATGACGCCACGACGGCGTGTCGAAATACACCGAACAGATCATCGAGCGCGGAAATTCCCCATGCCGGACCAGCGCCAGCCGCAGCCACGACGCGAGCCGGGCTTGCTGCGAAAACGGCACATGAAATTTCAACTCCTGCTCGCCTCCGATGGAGAATGCGGGCGCAGGAGGAAGAGCAACGGGCATGGTGAGGTGGGCGATGGAAATAGCGTGCGGGGAAAAAGCGCGACTCTCTGATTCCCCCCGCCGCTCCGCAAGATTTTTTTGCGCCGCCCCCGGAGCGGCGCCCTTTGGAGCCACGGACGGCTTGCCTCCACTCTGGGGGGCAGAGGGGCTTGCCCGTCGCAGCGGGACAGATCAGCCCTCCGAACTCCCGGCAAGCCCTTTCTTCACTTCTCTCTCCACCGCTCCCCTCACCGGCAAGCCGGTGAGCCTAAAAGCGGAGGCAAGCCTCCGCACTCCAGGAGGCGATCTCAACGTTCTTTGTTGGCCTGGCTCCTCCTCGACTTCAGCCTCAGCGTTCGGGTTTCCGCTCCGCCTGGAAGGCCTCGCGCCAATCGGTGGCGCCCGGCGGGCCTTCGAGCACGAGGCTGGTCACGGACACCGTCAGATCGAACGGCTCGAGCTGCCCCGACAGAAAAATGGCGAAGCTCGGCGAATTCGAACCCGCCGCCGGTTTGCTGATCCAGCGGAACGCCGATCCGTCCAGCCGTAGGTCGCGCACCGTCCATCCCGGCGCGAGCCGCTTGGCATTCGCCTTCTCGTCGGCGAACATATAGAAGACATTCTCCGACCGGGCGGCCGTGCCGATGGGGGTGCGGAATTGGGTCATGGTCGCGCCATTGACCAGCGACGTCACCGCGCCGGGCAAGGTCCGGGCGGTTGTCATCCGGCCGTCGCGCGGACCCTGGCTGCCGCGAGGAAAGAATTTCCACCCCTCGCGGCTCGCCGCCGCCCACGCTTCCGCCCCGCTGAGCTGGAACCGCACACGCGGGCCTTTGACGGCCGGGTGGGCCGGCTCCTCCGCTGGTGCCGGTGCCGCGCCGGGGGGACGGGCCGGAGGAGGCGTCACCGGTGGCGGGATAAGGCCGGCCGCCCCATCGAACAACGCGCTGGTCACTTCGCGGTCCACGTCAAGAGGCTCTTCCGGTAGCTGGTCCTCAATGGCCGGCGGCCCCGCCACTTTGTCGATCAAGGCTTTTTCTTCCGCGGCTTTCCGGGCCGCCGCTTCCTCGGCGGTTTCTTTTTCTTTTTTCGCCTGGGCTTCCGCGGCCCGCGAGGGGCGCTCCGCCGGACGTTCCAGCGGCGGGGCGGTCTCTTGGGCGTGGGTGGTGGGTGGCAGCAGACCGCCGGCCAATGCCCAAAGGACAGAAGAGACCAACAGGACGAAAAGTGTGGGCTTTCGTGGGTTCATCGAAAATTAATATATCGTGATTTTCTATAAAAACCATGAGAAAAGTGGGATTTTTTGAACCAAGGCGCAAGAAATCGCAAAAAACGCGGCTTTTCGCTTGCCTAGCGATGAGAGGCTTCTACTATTGTTTGCAAGGTAGCGTGTCATCACTGACGCGCCGCGCTGAACCCACTTCCGCTGGCTGGTCTTGAACAGACGTCTTCAGTTTGGTCTCGCCCCTCGCTTTTCGATGAATGCTTCTTCCGAATTGATAATTGTCTCCCTCGTGCTGTTGCCAGTGGCAGGGGGGTGCGTCGCGCTGCTCCGCTGGCTGACGCGGTTGGGAATGCGTTTCACCCGCGCCGGCTCAAGGGCCGCCCTCATTCCGCCTGCGGTCATGCTGCTCCTCTTTGTGTCGCTGGCCGGCCACATGCAAATGACGTTGGGGCATTTTCCCAGCGTTATCGGCATGGGCGGCTTTCCCGCAGCGCTGGAAAATCACGCCGTGATCGCGGGCGTGTATTTTGCATGCGTGTTGTTGTTCTTTCTGCTGGTCTGGCCGTTGTTGATCGTGGTCTGCGGGCTGCTCCGTCCTTTGAGAAAAGCGGCGGGGTATCTCGCCATCTATGGTCTCGGCCAAATGCTCGTGCTGGGACTGATGCTCTTGGCGCCTTCCGCCTATCTGAATTGGTGGATGGATTGAGCTACCTCCTCACCTCTATGTTTTTCCCGCAAGCCATTTGAGATCCTGCGATGTCCGACGACTTCTTTGACAACTGGACGGTGCAAGCGCGGAAGGGCGTGCTGGAATTGTGCATCCTCAACGCCCTGCGCGACGAGGAGCGTTACGGTTACGAGTTGGTGAAAGGGCTGGCCGCGGCGCCGGGGCTGGAGGTGCCGGAGGGGACGATCTACCCGCTGCTCTCGCGGTTGCGGCAGCAGGGCCTGGTCACGACGCGGCTGGAAGAATCGCCCAACGGCCCGGCCCGACGGTTTTACGGGCTGACGCCTGCGGGGCAGGAGCGCCGCCGGCGCATGAACGAGTATTTCCTGACCCTCGCCGCCGCGGTGGGGCAGATCGCCAGCAACGGCGCGCCGCGCTCGCCCGCTCCCGGCTGAAGGTCCGCTTCCCGGCCACCTTCCGTTTTCTCATGCTGAAACATCACGCTCTTCCGCCCCGTTTTCCCTCCCGCCTGATCCACCATTTTTCTTCTCCTAAATTTTCCTGTTCTCAATTTTTCTGCCCCACCATGCATACACTTTCCTGGTCCCCGGAAGCGGAAGCCCGTTTTGAGCGCTGGCTGGCGCCGCGTCTCACCCTCCACGCGCTGGACGGCGCCGACCCCGCCGAAGTCGCCGATGCCTGGCGGCTGCATGTGCAGGAAGAACTCGCCCGCCGCGGAGAGGAGACCTCCGACGCCGCGGCTTTCGATCGCGTGCTGGCCGGTCTCGACGTCGCGGAGAAATCCTCTCCTCCACCGTTGCCCGTTCCGCCGCCTCCGGCCTCGTTTTCCCCACCCAGCCCCTCCGCCGCCGCGGCATCCCCGGCTCGTGGGGATGCCGCGGCGTTTCAATGGCCCAAAGTCTTCCTGTTCTTCGGCGTCATCTGGCCGCTGCTCACGATCGTGGCCGAGGCTCTCTTCGGCCTCTGCGCGGGGACGTTCTTCGATCCGCTGCCAACGTGGGGGCACCTCGCGGTGGTGGGGGCCACGCCCCTCGTGCTGTGGGTCTTGTATCGGGCCGTGCAATACCGGCAGCCGTGGTGGCTCGCGCTCGCCCGGCCGGCCACCGGATTCATGCTGGCGGTGGCCCTCTATTATGTGATGGCACTGGGGGGATTGCTGGTGGTGGCGGGCATGGGTCTGGTCTTCGGCATCTTTGCCCTGCCGCTGTATTTCCTGCCGTGGATGACGCTGAGCCCGGTCTTCATCTTGCTGGCCGCCTTGTTCGGGCTGCGCCGGCTGACGCGCGCCCAGCGGCTGGCCGGACAAAAACGGCGCGGGTTAGGGCTGGGCTTCGCGCTGGGCCTCGTGGCGCTGCTCGCCGTGGAAGGGCCGCGCTGGTGGACCCATCTCCTCTTGGCCGACGCGGTCTCCGGCGATCCCGAGATCAGCGAGCCGGCCATCCACTCGCTCCGCCGCTGGGGCACGGCGGAGGTGGTGCATCGCGCGTGCTTTGAAAACCGGGATTTCAGCCTCAGCGGCAGCGATCCCGCGAGCTGGCTGCTCTCCGGCAGCGCGTGGGATTTTGACGGCCCCCGGCGGAGCGTCGATGTCCGGCCCGATCAGGCGCGCGTGGTCTTTTACCGGATGACCGGCAAGTCGTTCAACGAAGTCAAACCCCGCCGCATGCGGATGCCCATCGATGTGATGGGCACCGGCCGCGCCGACCGAGCCCGCGCCACGCAATGGGTGTGGGATGGCGAACGCGGCGGCGATGCCGTGGGCGCGCGGTTGCCGGGGCTGGCGCTGGCTTCCTCGCATCTCGAATGGCACGTCGAAGGCGGCCCGCGCCTCGCCTATGGCGAGTGGACGATGGAGTTCACCAACGCCCACGCCAACGATCAGGAAGCGCGCGGCCAGGTGCTCTTGCCGCCCGGCGCGTGCGTCTCGCGGCTCACGCTGTGGATCAATGACCAGCCGGAGGAAGCCGCCTTCGCCGCCACCGCACGAGTCAAGGCGGCCTACAAGGAAGTCGTCACCGTCGAGCGGCGCGATCCCGTGCTCGTCACCCAGGTCGGGCCGGACCGCGTGCTCGTGCAATGTTTCCCCGTGCCCCGCGACGGCGGCCGCATGAAGATCCGCCTCGGCCTCACCGCGCCGCTGGATGATGGCGGCCGGCTCTGGCAGCCATCGTTCATCGAGCGCAATTTTTCGATGCCGGAAACCCTGCGCCATGCCGTGTGGGTGCAAAGCCGCGATCTCTTCGAGCCGCCCGCGGGCGCCGGAGGATCGCTGGAAAAAGGCGCCAATGACACCGCCACCTGGCAGGCCGAATTGCCCCATGCCGCGCTCGCGCGCACCCACCTGCGCTGGACCGCCCCCGAAACGAACGAGATCTTCTGGTGCGAGGACGCGCTGGCGGTCGAGGGCGAAAGCCGGTTCGTCCTCGGCCAGTGGCACAAGATGCCCTTCGCGACCCTGACGCAACTTTTCGTCGTCATCGACGGTTCGGCCGGCCTGCGGGAGCATCGCGACGCGCTGGTCCGCGCCTTGTCCGCCCTGCCCGGCACCGTGCGGACGCGAGTCTGGCTCACCACCGACGAGGGCGCGCGCGAACTCGCCGTGGCCACGCTCGCCACGGAATTGTCCGCGGACCATTTCCTCGGCGGACAAAACGCCGCGCCCGGCCTGAAAGCCGCGCTCGCCGCCGCCCGCGAAACGACCGAGCCCGCCGCCATCGTCTGGCTGCACGGGCCGCAACCCGCGGAGTTGCCCGGTGTGGAGGCGCTGGAGCAAGCTCTCACCCGCTCGCTGCGCCCGATCCCGCTTTATGCCCTCGCCCTCGCGCCCGGCCCGCACCGGTTGTTGGAGAAACTCTACCGCGCCGCCGCGCTCCGTTCCGGCGACCGCCTCACCAACGATCCCGCCAGCCTGACCGCGGCCTTGCAGCACCTCATCGGCAGAGGCTATCGTTTACAGCTGCGGGTGACCCGCGCCGACACCGCGCCCTCCGACGGCGTCCATGTCTCCGACCACCTCGCACGCCACGCCGCTTACGCCGAGACCCTCGCCGCCTTCCACGCCGGCTCTTCCGACACCGAAACCCTCGCCGCCCGTGCCGCCCGGCACCAGATCGTCTCGCCCTACTCCGGAGCGGTGGTGCTGGAGCGCCAGGACCAATACGCTCGCCACGGCCTCAGCCAGGTCGATCCCAGTTCCGTGCCCAAAGTCCCCACCATCCCCGAACCCGGCCTCCTCGGCCTCGGCGCCGCGGGCCTCCTGCTCGCCCTGCGCCGGAAACGCGCCTGATCGTAGCGGGGGCGTCCCGCCCGCCGCCGGAGAGCGGAAGCCATCACCCACCAGCCCACTTCTTCAAGCAAAGCCCCCTCAGCGTCCGCTTTGCGCCTTGGGTGCGCCAGCACTGCCAACCCAAATCCATGAATTGAAAGGTATTCACCATGCCAACTGAAGATCCAGCATGTAGAAAGGCAGGCAGCGTTGGGGGTAACGTGGATGCTGCGCCGCCACCTCCCGCACCCCGATCTGGCGCGCGGCTTTCTCCGCGCTCTTGCCTCCGGTGATCAGCCTGGCGGCTTCTCGCAGCTTTTTGATGATTTCTTCGGCACTGTGTCTTTTGCGTTTCGCCGTGTCTGGGGATGCGTGGCGCGCTCCTCAGACTCCCATCCCACTTGGTCCAAATTTGGGGGAGCAGGTCATCATATGCAGGGGCCGTATTTTTGCTCAAAATGCTTCCGTCGGCGCGATTTTTCCCGTTTGGTGGGGTTGTAGGGTAGTGCTCTCGTGAACGTGGATGGCGTTGATTCCCTCCAAAGGCGCGATTTTTCGCATTTTGATCTTGATAAATATGGTAATTTGAGGAAATTCGCGTCTCAACTATGAAAATTTTAGTGCATGACTATGCCGGGCATGCGTTTCCGGTGCAATTGAGCCGGGCGCTGGCGGCGCGCGGCCATGAGGTCGTGCATGCCTTCGCTTCGGTATTGCAAACACCGCGGGGTGAGCTGGCTCGCAAAGAGGACGATGCGCCGACGCTGCGGCTGCAGCCGGTGCGGATGGGGGAGGATTATGTGAAGAACAAGTATTCTTTCGTGCGTCGCCGGCAGTTGGAGGTCGCCTACGGTCGGCAGGCGGCGGCGTTGGTGCGGGAATGGCGGCCGGAAGCGGTGCTCTCGGGCCAGGCGCCCACGGAGGCGCAGGAATCGATTTTCCGCGCGGCGAAGGAGACGGGCGCGCGGTTTTACCCGTGGGTGCAGGATTTTTACAGTCTGGCGGTGGACAAGCTGGCGCGGAAAAAGCTGCCGGGGCTGGGTGTGTTGGTGGGCGCTTATTATAAATGGCTGGAGCGGCGGCAGTGGCGGGAGAGCGACGGGATCGTGGCGATCACGGAGGACTTCGCGCCGCTGATGGTGAAAGATTTCGGCGTTGATCCGGCCAAGATCACGACGATTCCGAATTGGGCGCCGCTCGACAGCGTGCCGCGGCGGCCGAAACGCAATGCTTGGAGCGAGGCGCATGGGCTGGCGGACAAGTTCGTATTTTTTTACTCGGGCACCCTCGGGCTGAAGCACAATCCGGCCTTCCTGCTGGAGTTGGCGAAGCGATATCGCGACGATGATTCGGTGCGGGTGGTGGTGGTGTCGGAGGGCTTGGGCGCGGAGTGGCTGCGCGAGCAGACCGCCGCCGCGCCGTTGCCGAATCTCGTGCAGATGGATTTCCAGCCGTTCGCCGCGTTGCCGGACATGCTGGGCACGGGCGATGTGCTGATCGGCGTGCTGGAGGAAGAGGCGGGCGTGTTCTCCGTGCCTTCGAAAATTCTCAGCTATCTCTGCGCGGACCGGCCCATCCTGCTGGCCGCGCCGGCGGAGAATCTGGCGACGCGCCTGGTGGCGGGCGAGCAGGCGGGGCTGACCTGCGCTCCCGATGATCTGGACGCTTTTTTGCGCGCGGCCGACCGGCTGCGCCGCGAGGCCGCCATGGCCACGGCCTGCGGGCAGCGCGGGCGGGCTTACGCGGAGCGCACGTTTCAAATCCAGGACATCGCCGCCCGATTCGAGGCCGTGTTGGGCGCGAGGCCGGCCGATGCGGCGCGGCGGCCGTCTCCCCGTTTCACGGCTTCCGAGCCGCGGTCTTCATCCCCATCTATTGTTTCATGCGAGTCTTGTGGTTGACACTCCGGGTGCCTCACCCCGCCGACAGCGGTGAACTGCTCTATACCCGCGGCCTGGTGGAATCCCTCGCCGCCGCGGGGGCCGAAGTCCATGGGCTATGCACCGGTGGCACGGCGCCGGAGCCGGGGACGGATCGGATTCAGTGGCATCCCGCCACCGGACCGTGGCGGCCGCGCTGGCCGAGCGTGGTGGACCGGCTGCCCAGCGGCGCGTTCCGCCTGGCGACCCGGGAAATGCGCTTGCGGCTGGCGGCGCTGCTGCGCGAGGGGAAGTGGAATGCGCTCGTCATCGACCAGGCCGCGCTGGGCTGGGGGCTGTCGGTGTGGGAGCGCGCGCCGCGGCGTCCGCCGTTGGTTTATGTGTCGCACAACGTGGAGAGCCGGGTGCGTTCCGAATTCGCCGCGCGGCATGGGCATGGCCCGCGCGGCTGGGCGATGCGCTGGGACGCGTGGAAATACGCCCGCATGGAGCGGCGCTTGCTCCAGGCCGCGAGGCTGATCACCGCCGTCACGCCGGAGGACGCGGCGGTTTTCAACGAAGAAGGCGAGGCGCGTGAGATCCTCGTGCTCTCTCCGGGCCGTTGGGCTCCGGGTCCGGCGACGGGCGAGGCCGCGCCCGAGCTGTCGCAACGCCCGCGGCGGGTCATCCTCAGCGGCTCTTGCGAATGGGTGGTGAAGCAGCACAACATGAAGCGTTTCCTGGCCACGGCGCTGCCCGTCTTGCAACCGGCCGGGATTGCGGTGACGGTGGTTGGCAAGATGCCGGAAGCCTTCGCTCGTGAATTGCAGGCCGCATTTCCCGCGGCGGAAATCCATGCCAACGTCCCGGATCCTTCGCCGTTTTTGGACAGCGCGCGGGTGGGGGTTATTCCGGAGGAAGCCGGCGGCGGATTCAAACTCAAGGCTCTGGAATACGTCTTCCGCGGCCTGCCCATCGCGGCGCTGCCAGGCACGCTGGCCGGGCTGCCATTGGCGGAGGATGACGCTGTCTTCGCGGCCGATCTGCCCGCGCTCGCCCGGCGCCTCGCCGAGGTGGTGGATGATCCGGCGGGACTCACCGCCCGCGCCGCCCGCGCCCGCGCGCAGTGCGAGGGGCAATTCGACTGGGCCGACCGCGGCCGGCGGTTGCTGACCGCCTTGGCCTCACTGTCGGGCGCGTCCCAGCCGGTTGTGGCTTCGGGTTCCGCGGCGGACTCCTCCGCCACTTCCTCCACCCTCATGGCCCTTTCCTGAAACAGAATTTTTCCACCATGCCGGCATCCGGAACAGACTCCATGCTCGCCGCCCTCGTGAGAGGGAACGGTTCTTTCCGGCTGGAGCGGACCGCGGCGGAAAACGGCTCGTCCGGGCGTTTTCTCACCCAGTTGACGCATGTGTTCTTGTGGGTGTTTGCCTTGGCGTGGGCGTTCGATTTCAAGGCCAGCGTGGAAGGGACCACGGCGCAGGGCGGGTCCTTGGCTCAATACATTTTCCTCGCGATGGCGCTCGGTTCGGGAACGCTGGCGATGGCTCTGAACGCGAAGCTCCTGCTGTTGCGCCCCGGCGTGTGGCTGCTGCTGCTGTGGTGGGGCTTTCTCGGCTACATCACGCTCCACTCGTTCATGCAGGGCATTCCCGCGGGCACGTTCCTGCGCGTGGCGCTGCCTTACATCATGATCGGCATGGGCCTCGGCGTGGCCCACGTCGCCGGCGCGCGCGGGTTGACTCCCACGCAGATCGTCACGCCCATGGTCATCGGCGGGATGATCAATATCGGCTGGCGGATTTTTTACGGCTTCGCCTTCAAGGATGCGACACTCGAAACGGCGCGGATGGAAGTCTTCAGCCCCGCTATGAACCCGCTCTTCGCGTATCTCGGCGCGGCGGTTTTTCTGCGCCCGAAATTCCACTGGAGCAGCATTCTGGTGGCGTTGGTGGCCTTCACCGGCGTGTTCATCACCGTGACGCGGGCGTTGATTTTTCCCATCACGATGGCCTGTGTGCTGGGCGTCGCGTGTTTCGCGCTGGGCCTCGGCCTGCGGGTGTTTTCCGCCCGGCAGATTCCGCAAAAGATTTTCGTGTTGGTGGGCAGCGCGGTTTTCGGCCTGCTGGTGCTGGGTGGGGTTTACGCGGCTTCCCCGCTGCTCCTCGAGCGCTGGACCAACCGGCTCTTCCACCAGGGCGAAGGCCGCACGTCGAAAGATCTCTCGTGGTTGACGCGCGAGGCCGAGGCCAAGGCGATGTTCGACATCCTCGACAAGGATCCGCTCTTTTACGTGACCGGCAAGGGCATGGGCGCCAAGTATTATTGGGATGCCTCCTACTGGCCCGAGCTTTACGTGATTTACCCGGCGGACACCGATTTTTCCGGCGACATCACTTGGAACGGTCACTCGGTGTGGACTTACACGATTTTTTCCAGCGGTGCCATCGGGTTGATCCTGCACCTCGGTTTTTTTGGCGGAGCCATCGCCCACGGTCTGCGGGCCGTGCAGTGGCAGGCGCGGCGCGGACGCGTCGATGACCAGACCTGGCTGGGCTTTCTGCCCGTCTTCGCCGTGATGTGCCTGCTCAGCGAAAGCGCGACCTCGAACCAATTGGTCGAGCGTCTGCCCGGGACCATGCTCGGTCTGGCCGCCGGGTTGCCGCAGGCGTTGTATCACCGCCGGAGGCAGGCCGCCGGGGCCGGGCCGGTGCGGGTCGTGATCCCTTCATTGTCCAGTCAACCACTCCCTCCCACATCTTCCGCGGTCGCCGGTTCACCGGCCGTCCCCAGCCCTTTTGCGCCGAATGTCCGTTGATCCTTCACTGTTGACCGTTGCGCTCGCTGACACGCGCTGGGTCGGCCACCACCCGACGTTTTTCCGGGAGTTCCTGGCCTCGTTGCGCCGGCTCGGAGCTTGCGTGCTCGCCCTGTGTCCGCATCCCGAGGATCTCCGGCAGGAGCACGACGTCACCGCCGTCCGTCTCCAGAGCCCGTCCCGCAGCCTGCTGATCCAAGGCCGGGACAACGATCCGCTTTCCACGCTCTGGCGCTGGGTGCGGACCCGGCAGGCGTTGGAGCAGGCCGAAGCGAAAAGCGGCCGCCGCGCGGATGCCGTCTTCTTTCCGTATCTGGACAATTATCTGCGCTTTCTGCCTGCGCCCGCGGTGCCCGATGCCGTGCTCGGCGTGCCGTGGAGCGGCCTCTATTTCCGCAACCAGCATTTCGGCTGGCCGCCCAACGGCACCCGCACCGCCTTCAAGCGGTTCATCAAAGGCGACACGCTGCTGCGCTGCCGCACCGCGCTGCCCTTGCTCGGCGTGCTCGACGAGCGGTTCGCCGACGCGCTGCGCGCCCGCACCGGCCGCGAGGCCCTGCCCTTTCCCGACATCACGGATGAAACCGCGCCGACCGTGCCGACGCCGCTCGCCGACGCCGTGCGCCGGCAAGCCGCAGGACGGCCCGTCATCGGCCTCGCCGGCAGCCTGGAGAAGCGCAAAGGCTTGCTCACTTTGTTGCGGGTGGCCTTGGCGGCGAAGGGACAAGCTCCCTGGTTCTTTGTGGCGGCAGGGCCGTTTTCCGCAGAGACGTTCACCGCGCGCGAATTGGCCTGGATCGAGGAAGCCCGCCGCGCGTTGGGTGATTCGCTTTACTTCGATCCTGCCGGTGGCCGCATACCCGATGGCGAGCCTTACAATGCCTTGTTCCAAACTTTCGATGTCGCCTGGGCCGCCTACGAGGAATTCGAGGGCAGCAGCAACACGCTGACCAAGGCGGCGTTATTTCGCAAGCCTGTCCTTGCCACCGAAGGCGAATGCATCGCCGGGCGGGTGCGGGCCTTCCGGCTCGGCGAATGCTTCCCCGAGGGGGACTCCACCCGCGCCCGCGACGCGTTGCACGCCATTCTCAATGCGCCGCACGCCGAACGGGATTTCGCGAACTACCGCGCCTTTCATTCGCGCCCGCAACTCGACGAAACCTTCCGCAAGCTGCTGGCTGACGTGCGGAAGTAGGGAGGGAGTTTTCAGTTTTCAGCCCGGCGAACGGGGCGCGGTGGCGCGATGGGAAGCTTTACCCGAGAAGGTTTGCCATCGGTCGGATCAGTCGGATTGGTCTCCTCAGCGCCGCTCTGGCTGAAAACTGAGCCGGAGCGAAGCGGAGACAGCCGCAGGCAATCCTGAAAACTGAAAACTTTTTTCACCCCAACTTTTCCACCGCTTCCGCGGCCGCCGTCCACTTGGTGTTGAGCGCCTCCAGATCATCCTGCGCGGCGAGCAGGTCGCGGTTGATCTGCATGGCTTTGGCGGGCTGGGCGTAGGTTTCGGGTTTTTCCAACTCGGCGGTCAGCTCCGCGATCCGAGTTTCGGTGGCGGTGATGGCTTTCTCCAGGCGGGCGGCTTCCTTTTCGTGCTCGCGGCGGAGTTTGGCGCGGGCTTCGCGGGCCTGGGCTTCGGCGCGTTTTTCTTCCTTGGTTTTGTAGGTTCGGACGCGCGGTGCCGCGGCGGTGGCGGCGGCCTCCGGCCGGGCATCGGCCAATTGCTCGCCGGCGGTGAGGGCGGCGCGGGCGTTGGTGGCTTTGGTTTTTTCGAGAAAGTAATCGTAGTCACCCGCGTAGGGCGTGAGTTGCCCCGCGCTGATGTGGAGCACGGTGGTGGCGAGGGCGCGGATGAAATGCACGTCGTGGCTGATGAAGAGCAGCGTGCCCTCGTAATCCCGCAGCGCACCGATGAGCGCGTCGATGCTGCCCATGTCGAGGTGGGTGGTGGGCTCGTCCATGAGTAAGAGGTTGGGCGGATCGAGCAGCATCTTGGCGAGGGCGAGCCGGGTTTTCTCCCCGCCGCTGAGCACGCCGACGGGCTTGAAGACATCGTCGCCGCGGAAGAGGAAGCTGCCCAGCAGCGTGCGCACGAGCGTCTCGGGCGGGCGGCGGTCGAGGTCGAGCGCTTCCTCCAGCACGCTGCGGTTGGGCTTCAGCATCTCGCTGCGGTATTGGGCGAAATACCCGGCCTGCACGCGGTGGCCGAGCACGCGCTCGCCGGCCTGCGGTGTGAGCGTGCCGGCCAGCAGCTTGAGCAAGGTCG
Organism: uncultured Enterobacteriaceae bacterium; assembly: GCA_964596095.1. GTDB lineage: Bacteria > Verrucomicrobiota > Verrucomicrobiia > Verrucomicrobiales > V1-33 > CAJBME01. The sequence continues at coordinate 12,786 of CAZQUC010000004.1, read as the reverse complement.
ATTTGCCCGCGCCGTTGGGGCCGACGAGCACGGTGCGCTGGCCGCGCTCGGCTTCGAAATTCATGCCGTCATAGACCCGCAGCACACGCGGCGGCGCGCCGTCCTCCGGCGGCGGAGCCGACGCGCCATAGGCGAACGACACGTCTTTGAGGGCGATGACTTTTTGCCCGGAGCGCTCTGGCTGGGGAAAGCGAAACTTGACCGTCTTCTCCGCATGTTGCGGCGCGTCGAGCCGTTCCATGCGGTCGAGCCGGGTGAGCAGGCTCTGCGCGAAGGCGGCCTTGCTGGCCTTGGCCCGGAACTTGTTGGCCAGCGTGGTCAGTCGTTCGATTTCCTTTTGCTGCTGGTCGTAGGCGTTTTGATGCCGCGCCTCGCGGGCGTCCTTGTCGGCGAGATACGCGTCGTAATTGCCCCGGTAGCGGGTGACCTGTTGGTGCGCCAGCTCGACGATGGAGGTGACGAGTTGGTTGAGGAACTCGCGGTCGTGCGAGATCATGACGATGCCGCCGGGGTAATGTTTCAGATAATTCTGGAACCAGACGAGCGATTCGAGGTCGAGGTGGTTGGTGGGCTCGTCGAGCAGCAGCAGCGCGGGCTCCTGCACCAGCAGCCGCGCGAGGTGCGCGCGCATGACCCAGCCGCCGGAGAGCGTGCGCGCGGGGCGGTCGAAGTCATCCTCGCGGAAGGCCAGCCCGCGCAGGATGGATTTCGCTTTCGGCTCCAGTTGCCACACCTCTTCCTCCTGTCCGACGGCGCCGAGCGCGAGCTGCATCACCGTCTCCTCGCCGACGGGCGCGCTCTCCTGGGGCAGGAACCCGAACGACGCGCCCTTTTCCCAGGTCACGCGGCCTTCATCGGGGGAGTTTTCGCCGAGGATGATGGAAAAGAGCGTGGTCTTGCCGGCGCCATTCGGCCCGACGAGGCCGATGCGGTCGCCACGGTTGATCTGGAGCGACACGTCGTGGAACAACGTGCGCCCGGCATAGGATTTCGAGATTTCGGAAAGGGTGAGCATCGTGACAAGAAAAGGCCGGAGCCAGCGGGCGGGCACCAGAGCACGAATCCGGCGCGATGGCAGCAAAGAAATGGACGCGAAAGCGGGATGAGGGCGGTGGAGGGGAATATTTCCCAGACTCGTGCCTGCGGTTGACCCTCGCGGGAGACAGCGTAGCCTTTTTCCCTCCGGACGGAGCCCGCGGCCGCCGCGGCACGTTGTCCCGTATCGCCTGGTCTTCCGTCCTTCATTCACACACCAACCATTCGACCCTATGAGATCCATCTCCAGACGCAAATTCCTGGCCACGGGCAGCGCGATGTCGCTTGCCGGCGGGCTGTCTTTCCCCAACATCCTGCGCTCGCAGGAGCCGGGCAAGAAACTCAACATCGCGGCCATCGGCGCCGGCGGCAAGGGTTCGAGTGACATCGAATTGGCCGGCGAGGGCAACAACGTGGTGGCCATTTGCGACGTGGATCGCGACACCCTCGCCAAGGCGCTCAAAAAATACAATCTGCCCGAGGACAAGGGCTTCACCGATTTCCGCAAGATGCTCGACACCATCAAGGAAATCGACGGGGTGACCATCTCCACGCCCGACCACACCCACTACGCCGCTGCCATGCACGCCATCGCGCTCGGCAAGCACGTCTGCGTGCAGAAGCCGTTGGTGAACACGCTGTGGGAATCACAGCAGCTGCATCTCGCCGCGAAGAAGAAGGGCATCGTCACCAACATGGGCAACCAGGGCCACACCGGCGAGGGCATCCGCGTGCTCAAGGAATGGATCGACCAAGGGGCGATCGGCAAGGTGAAGGAAATCCACGTCTGGACCAACCGCCCGATCTGGCCGCAGGGCAAAGAGGCGACCTTCCCCAAAGGCAAACTGCCGGACACACTCGACTGGGAATCCTGGCAGGGGCCGAATCCGCTGATCGATTACATCGAAGGCGTGCATACCTTCGGCTGGCGCGGGCACACCGTCTATGGGGCGGGCGCGATGGGCGATATGGGCTGCCACTTGATGGATGGGCCGTTCTTCGCCTGCGGTCTCACCGCTCCGACCAGGGTCGAAGTCACCAAGGTGGTGGAAATGGGCGAGCTTTACTGGCCGAAGGGCAGCGCCGTCACCTGCCACTACACCAAGGAGGGCATCCCGTTCCATTGGTATGAAGGCAAAGACGAACGTGACCGCCGCATCCTCCCGCCGCCGATTCTGGAACTGATCGCCTACGGAGAGGCGATCCGCTGGGAGCAAAGACCCAAGGAATGGATCTGGCGCCCCTTGGATCTCAAGATGATCATGAGCAAGGGCGGCGGCTTCCTCATCGTCGGCGAGAAAGGCGCCATCATCAATCTGGGCGACTATTGCGAAGCCCCGGCATTGATCGGCGAGAAAGCCCATGAGGCTTGGGTGTCCTCCAATCCCAAGCAGACCCTCGAGCGGGCCACCAAGCCGGGCAATCCCCAAGGCGAATGGACCCACGCTATCAAGAATAGCCTCGTGTGCGGCTCGAATTTCGACTATTCCGTGCCGCTCACCAATCTGTGTCTCGTCGGCAACCTGGCGATGAGCATGGGCCAGCCCATCGAATGGGATCCGGAAAAGCTCGAAGTCAAAGGCCATCCCGAAGCGGCCAAATTCATCAAGCGCGAATATCGCAAGGGCTGGGAATACTCGGCGGATAAAATCTGACCGAGGCATCCGAAAGGATGATGGCAACGCCGCTTCCCGCCGGGGAGCGGCGTTTGTTTTGGGAGCTCGCAGCCTTTAGTTTTCAGCCAGAGCGGCGAGAGGCTCTGGCATCCCTCCGGGAGGGCGATAAGTGTTGCCCAAGACGCCGGGACTCCAGCCATTTGGAGCAGCGGAGGCTAGCGCCTCCGGCTTGTCGGTTCGGAAGCGAAGGGAGCGTGACAGAACCCGGGAGAGGGGCGTTTCGACTCGAATCGACGATGAGGTGATCGATCACCTCCGCGCCTCGAGAGGCAAGTCTCCGCACTCCGGACGCGGCGCCCTCCGAGGCCTAGCGGGTGTAAGCGCGGATCGAGCCGTTGAAGGCATCGACGGCCAAGGTCACGAAATTGTCCGGATTGTTGTTGGCCTGCTCGTCGTCACGTTCCAGCACCAAGGTGAAGAACCAAGTGTCTCCGGCCCGTTTGGGCAGATCGGTCGAGCCGTTGGGGCGGAAAGTGAAGGAGACAAAGGGCAACTCCATCTGGCCCTGAACAGGCAATTCATGAAGCCCCTTGCGGACTTTGTTGCTGGTCAGGAAGGAGGACAGGGATTCCTGGGACGAGAGCACCACTCCTTCGGGCAGCTTTTGCACATTGCCGATGGGGTCGAACACGAATCGGCCCGCGCCATCCACGTCGCGCTCCTGGCGGAAGCGGCCCGGCACGAAGGCCCGGAACGCGTCATGCCGGCCGGGAGAGCCGGGGTCGATGAACTTGAGGAAGCGGATTTCGATGGGTTTGTTTTCCGCGATGGCCTGCTGCCGGTAAGCACTGAGCGCGAACCGCAGGTTGTCGCTGCCGGTGGTCAGTTTGGAACCTTTCATCATCGGCTCCAAGGACGGGACGGCCAAACCGACGATGAGGGCGATGACGGCGACCACCACCAGCAACTCCACCAAGGTGAAGCCCAGGGCGCGTTTCAACCGCCGGGGCGGGTGGGTGAGTCCGGAACGGCGGGCGGGCATGGCGACATGGAAACGATAGGGCATGGCAGCGTGTCAGAAGCGTTGGAAGTTGCCTTCCCTCATGCGAATGTTGCTGGTGAAGATCCGGTAACGGATACCGACGGCCTCAAGGCCTTCCTTGAGTCCCTGGATGTCTCTGGGAAACTGGGCGACATTGACGAACCACTGGGATTCGCTCGGAGCGTATTTGGGGATTTCTTTCACATCGGGATTTTGCGCGGCGTAGCGGAACGCGTCCATTTCGTCGATGGCCACGATGGTCACCCGGAGCACGGGCGGAATCTGGTGACGGGAAAATTCCTTCACCTGCGCGTCACCGGAAGCTTCCTGCCAGGACCGTGAGTTGTAATAATATTTGTCGGCGATGTCGGTCGGGCGTCTGAAATCCGGGCGGAAACTCGCGGCATCGTCGCCTGCTTCGGCGATGGTATCGTTTTCGGCCAGCCGCGGGGAGATGATGAGGGCGATGATGTTGTCGGCCAATACCCGGGTGGTGCGGACGCTGCCGCTCTGGCCCTGAGGATCTTCGTTGGCCTTGTCCGCCACGCCGAATTTGCTGCTGTTGAACCACTCGATCTGCCTTTGCAGGGCGACGTTGGTCGCCGGGGCTTCCAAGCGGTATTGGTAGATGGTCGTGACTTCGGCGGGCTGGCGGAACTCCATCAAACGGAAACGATACCGTTCCGGGACCGAGGGGGTCACTTCCGTGAGGAAGGGCGGCCG